>JACQVM010000286.1 GCA_016209785.1 Candidatus Melainabacteria bacterium
GGCTACGGCTGTCTCTCTAAATGAGCCACCATTGTAACCAAGCCAACCTGCAGCCATGCGCTCACCTAGTGTTTTAGGCTCAGCTTCACCGGCAGCCATAGCAGATTCCCGTGCAGCATCAAAGGCCTCAGCATCTTCTTTAAACAGCTCAGTAAAACCACCAGCTGCTACAAGGTGAGCTATTTCTTCAGGGTTAGCGCCCTTACGTACGCGCATATGTCTTAAGTTGCCTTTGGCATCACCTACAAGCTTGTTTTGTCCGTCATTGGAATAACCAATGCTGTTGCCATTATATGTACGAGCATCAACTGCTGCAGTCTTCATTTGCACAAACTTGTACAAGGCTTGATTGTATCTCCTCGCCGGATCGATGACACCGGATGGAGGAGTCTCAGCGTCCAGCGCAGCAGGGTTGTCGGCAATAGTTGGGTCATCGGTAAAGCCCTTCATGGTGGCAAGCAAGCCTAACCTCTGCATACCAGCAGGAACTCTTGTTGTAGTTGCATCAACTGCCCCACGCCCAATGCCAGCCGGTGAAAGTGTTCTCCCTAAAGCACCCAGAGTACCTACATGGGGTGTACCAGGAGGATTATTCATGGCACCTGGTGTGCCAGCAGTTGTAAGACCGGCAGTTGCTGGCTGCTGAGCACCAGGTGGCACCGTGCCTGCCGGAGCTCCAGTACCACCTAGATTTGCTTGTGCCTGTTGGCCAGCTCGCTTGGCTGCCTCTGCTTGTTCTTGAGCTTCCCTTTGCCTTGCCTGCTCTTCTGGGCTAAGCTGGACTGCTTGTCCAGGAACGTTTAAGCCCGGAGAGGCAGCATTTGCACCTTGCATGGCCCTTTTTAGTGGAGGCTCAGGAGCACCAGTATCGGGACGCCCCAGCAAGGGCTTTCCTGTAGCAGCCGCTCGTGAATCATTAAGCATAGTCGGGTTGGCTGCTTGGTCAGGCAAGCCGTGAATATCGGTTGCCTTAGATTGTGGGGCACCGAGAGCATACTCAAACCTTCCTGCAAAATGATCCATCACCCGGTTGGTTGCCCTGCCCAACTGTCCACCTAACATCATGGCTCCCTTTAAGGCAAAGCCTGTAATTAAACCGGCCGAAATAAAGTCAGACATTGGACTAATTTGAGCCCGTGCAAGAAATGATGGGACTTGAATCATCAGTTGTAAAATACCCACTGCCATCACAATCTTTCCCCAAGGGTTAAAGTCAGAGAAAAGTATGATGACCATAATTTTTAAGAGCCCAACCCAAACAAAAGTCCACAGGCTAACCTCCACAAACGACTTTACATAACCTGAAGTTACATTTTCAGTATCTGGGGTTGCAAAAAAGACAATAAATATTGGAAAAAACATATACTGCGCAGTCAACAATGCTGTCTGGATTGCCTTTAATACAAGCAGGTAAATAAGTTCAGCTATCAGAATGCCACCTAAGACTAAAAATATAACCAGTCCTGCAAAAGCAACGACTTCACCGGCAGTACCAACTACAATGCCACCTAGCTCTGTTGCAACAATACCACCACCAACAGCACCAGCAACAGGAGCAAGGACATGAGCAAGTCCTGCTGCCCCTGCAATAAGTCCGCCTTTTACAGCAGATGCCATAGCAACATCCAGCATGTCCAGTTGCTTAGTAGAGTTAAAGAAAATGGCTTTAATCATCTCATTGGTAATTTGAATCTCAAAAGCATAAATGGTTGGCCAGGCAAGCAGCAGCCCTGCTGTAAAAATAAGCCTTCCTACAGCACCCATAAGATTGCTGCCACCACGCCAAGCAGCATCTGCCCAATATTTCCATATGCAAAGAATAAAAAGGAGCAAGAGCAGATCAACGGCAATGCCGTACATTACATCTGCCCCTTGCCTAATCCAAGGCGAAATATCATCAGATTTAGCCGGCTGTCCTAAGCTTGGGCCAAATCCATTTACTGGAATATTGGGGTTAAGCACAAATACTTTCAAGAATGCAGTAAGAAACTGAACAATGTCAGAAACCCAGCCTTCAATAAACTCAGAAATCCATTTAGCTATCAATTTCCCTGCATTGGCAAAAAGATTGCTTACCCAATCGTCAGCAAACCACTGATGCAACCCCATGTAAACTTGATTACGGTCACCAGGTTCTCCACGCAAGTGCTGCTCGACCTGATAAATGACGCTGTCCTTATTCTGCTCAGCAGCCTCCTGCACCAGCGGAATTTCGTCTTCTGACCTGGCATACCGACTCTCTGGGACTGTGTCCTGTGTACGCTTGGCTGCTTCAGCTAAAACATCATTATTGTCATTAGCAGGAGCCGATGACTGACGAAGTGCAGTTGGCTTAGTCTGAGCCAAGGCAGGCAAGGCAAAGAGGAAATAAGGCAAGGCAATGAGCACAATCGCTAGAATGCCAGCGACAACCTGCCCAGGGCCTCTGTCACAACAATTGCTTTTAAGTCTTATCTTTCCGCTCATCACGTCTTGTTTCACGTCTTAAGTGGGGAAAACCGCCTAAAGGGTTCGGGCCGGCATTTTCATACCGGCCCAATGGGAGCGATTATAGACCGCCACCCAACCCGCCAAAGTTATTGATGGCGAAGGTACCGATTAAGTGGACCGCGGTCGGACCACCAAATCCAATACCAAGACCCTTGGCTACGTTCATCGCTGCTTCGCCGCCATCTCGCTGACCGAAGGCAATCTTCATGCCAGCCATAGACGAGGGAATTGTCGAGAGCGCAGTCACGACACGGGAAATGTCACGAGCAGTGTCATACCCGAAGTCGGCCATTTGACCTACTTCATTGGACTGCCCATAGCGGGGGTCTACCGGAGCGCCCACCAGCCCTTGGGCATGTGCTACTTGATCGTAAACACCGATGGCCATGAGGACCAGTTGAGGGGCTAGGAGCAAACCCACGCGACAGGCAACCTTGAAGGCGCAAGAAGAAGTTATCTTCTCCTTTAGTGATCTGATTTTGGTTACCATATTGAACCTCCTATTAGTGGATTGAAACTTAATGAATCTGTAGCGCCAATGATTGAAAGTGATGAAGGAAAGACATGTGTTTAACAAGTTAGTGCCTCAATAAACGTCCCCAGACATCTGTTTGCGTGACCACACCACCTTCGGTGGCGGCAGGCAAATATGTGCCAGGAACATAGCCAAGATTCTTGCCATAAGACTCAATGCCTTTGCCTGCACTTGCTACAACTCCTTGATTGCCGGCAGGAGTTGCCTTGGTGGGTATCTTGGCCAATTGAGCATGTACTGACTTGTCCGAGCGTAAGCTTGGGTGACTACCGCGAGATCTAGTGTATGTGGCCTTGGGCAGTGATTTTGCTGTAGCGGCTTGGGGGTGAACACCAGTGGTAACCGGTGCGTTGGCTACAATTGGTGCACTTGTTGAACCTACAGGTTTACCAAAGGCTGTCTTAAATTCTGCCTTGGGTACTGCCACCTGTGGTGCAACCTGTGGCACTATTGACGCCACCTCAATCTGAGGCAATGGAACTTGTGGGGCCGGCTTGGACAACAACTGTGGATTTAAGCCCAGGAAACTAGCCGAACGTGGCACACTGCCACTGCGCACTGAATGCATTGGCTCCACCGCGCGGCTTGCTGGCTTAGGAGCTCCTTCGGCTTTCCAGACATTCGGAGCAAAATGAAAGCGTGCTGAGCTGCCTTCGGCACGTGCTGATTGGCTGCAAGCAGCACCGGCAAAAACCACGCTTATAATAAATTGACAAGCAACTCTCATCTTCATGTCTTAAAACCTGAATGCATTACGAACACCAAAACCTGTTAGTCCCAAGCCAAACATGCCTAGTCCAAAAGCAGTGTTCGGATTGCGCACCATAGAACCAACCATTACACCTGAGCCAAAGCCTCCCAGGGCACTTAAAGCATTGGACAAACCACTGCGACGAATATCTCGATGTACCTGTTTTTGTTTTACGCCACCACTCAACGTTTGCATTTGTCCGTGGCTTACCTGGCTGCTTTGAGCTGCGGATGGATTTTGCCCGGGTTGCATCCAGGAAGATTGCCCTAGTTGCACGTCTGAGTTGGTGTTGCTTGTGATAAGCGGGCTAGATCCTAATTGGCTCGTGTTGTAGGGCATAGTTGTTTGCCCTTGATTGGCGGTAGCCATTTGTCCTGGCAGCTGCCCTTGACCCATAAGCGAGTTTAACGCCGCCTTGCGAAAATCTTGCGCCGACTGCAGAGCACTTAAGGGATCTCCAGAAGCTAAGTTTCCTTGAGCCACAGCCTCTCCATAGCCAGAAGCACGAGATTGTGCTTGCGCCTGAGACATCCTCGATGCTGCCAATGGCTCCAGTGGCACAACTTCAGGTGGCAAAAGTGTATCCTCACCTTGAAATGTCGCTACCGGGTATAGTCCCGTGGATGTACCTTGGCTTAATGCTTGAGCATAGACAGACTGTCCAACGCTCACCTGTCCAATGAATAAGAACAACACCAGAGCCACGGCACCAGGCTTATTACTTGTTTTACTTGTCGTGTGTTGTTGCTTGTTCATGATTTGTGTTGTGCGGTGAGCGACAGTGAGCCAATCTTAGGACAACGTTGTTTGAGGCGAAAGCGGGGGGATTCCCATCAGCATGGGAGAATCCCCCATGCTGATGCATATCTAAAAGTTGGTGATTATGGCTGTTGGCAGCATCAACTGGTCCTGCTTTTGTACATTGACATTGGCTGGGTTAAATTGAGCATAAGGGAAGCCAAAGTCGGTAGTTTTACTGCTGTACATGGGGATTCGGCGCCATCCTTGACCAAATTCTGTAGATTGCTGTGCATTCAAGGCATCAATCCAGTGGTTCCGCGTAGAGCTCAGCCCGTAATCCAGGACAGTTGAACCAGTTGGAATCGTGGTGTCACCAACTTCAAAGCGTTGACCACCACCTAAGTCAATAGAGCTATTTCTAAGCCCATCGCCTGTAGGTACACCAAAAGGAACACCCCAGCCAGCCCAAGGGCCCAAACGTGTTACTTGGTCCTGACTGCCATCACCAAACCCTGGCATAAGCGAGCTGTTTCGCCCACGCAACTCCCACTGGTGGGTTTCTTGACCACCCCGACGCATTGTTGGGATAGTAGTGTTGTATCCACCTTCCCCAGGAATCCCTCCTTGAGGATATATGTTTACCTCGGCAGATGGATTAAAGGAGCCCATGGGAGCAGTTAGAGAGCCTGGATCTGCCCCTGGAGTCGAAGGGGGGCCTGGAACAAACGGTGTCAACATTGGTCCTAACACTCCTGGTGGTGTCTCAATTGGTGGAGATACAGGAAGTGGAATGCCTGAGTTAGGAGTATCAATTTGATTTGAAGGAATGTTGGGCACCCATGGCAAAAGCGTATACGGTGTGGTGTGCCCTGGTATCACAGGAGCCGATGTTGGCCCATCACCAGGAGCTGGCGGCTGTCCTTCAGGAGGCGGCACAAATGGCGGTGAACTGACAGCCCCAGGAATGAGAGGATTGTGTAAGGTGGACGAAGACTGCGCGTTGGCAGTAAGTCCAATGCCAAAAGCTGTAATTACAAGATAAGCCTTAAGTATCTGTTTTACTGACATGATCTGGCCTCCTAAGAGCCGTAATTAGTAGGGAGCAATTGTCATAAGGGAACGCAGGTTGGCACCTTTAAACAACTGTCGGTTTCCATGAAGATCTTGGGTTGTATGCGCCCCAGCTAAGTTAGCTTGCCTGGTTGTGCCTGTACCCATTTGTATGGAATATGGTTGCGGCCTAGGACCATCCTCGGAAACTAACCTTCTAATCCCCCGTGATTGGACTGAAGACAGCCCGTCGATATCCTGACCAAAGTCTGTTGTCTGTGAACCAAATGTTCTTGGTACACCTAGATCTCGGCTGGTCTGACCACCCCAGCGCCTTATTGGCGCCTCACCATATATGCCACCTTGAGGACTCACATTAACTACAGCCGCTGGTGGTGAAAAGCCATTGGGGCCATGAAGAAGACCTGGATCCTCACCGGCAGTTGACTGAGGTGGCTTCAGGTACGGTGCTACCAAGGCATTAACTGTACCTTTCTCCAAAGGACCCACTGGTGGCAATTCAACAGCAGATGGTGGCTTAGGTGGTGGGCCTATATGTCCAGGAGTAACTGGCGCAGGACACATCCCTTGACCTGGCGGTGGGCTCTGCCCGGGCTCTGGTGCCGTATATGGTTCATTCCATTGAGCACCAGGAATTAGCGGGGATCTAAGTGCGCTAAATGACATTGGATCGTCATATTGGGCCTTAACAGGGATTGCTTGAACAATGAGCAAAACCCCAATCACCAAACCATGCAGTAGCTTAGCTGTAGCAAATGGGCGTAAATGTGTGGCTTGATTCATGCTGGCAAATACAAACGGTCAAGGAGTCGACATAGACCTAGTTGTCCTGCCAATAAACTATCGGCCTGCTTGGTCGATGTCTTTGGGGGTTCTACGCACCAAGGTACGGTTATTACCACTCAAACCTAAAAAAATCTATTTGTACAAATCGTTGCTGACCGTTATCATATGTCCTGAGGAAGGGGGTACTTGTGAGTACACAAAAATTAGAAACTCGTGAGCGCATCGGCGCCACCAATTACAGCTTTCTTACTAACCATGACGAATCTATTGCAGTTGACGGCCTTGAAGACCTCTTCAAGTGGGCATCAGAGATGGTGTCCGATGGAGAAGACAGCCGCCTGAAAAGAGCTCGAGAACACCGCGTAAGGAGGCAGGTTCTTGAAGTCATTCAACGCTTAAGAGAACAAAAGGCGGTAGGACAAGCCACAGTGGAGATTGCCTACCTACAAAGACGCGTTATAGCACTCCTGCAAAAGCTTCAAGACATTACCGAAGAAAACTCAACAATCAAGCAAATGTTAGTTGCCCAGTGCTACACCTTAAAACTTATCCCTGAACTTGAAAATGAAATCAAACGGCTCAAGGAAGTTGAATGGGATCAGCAGTCCTCACAAGCTCAACAGAAAGAATTACTTAATGCCTTATCCAAACTTAAGAGAGACCGTGACTTTCTTGATGACCTACTAACAACCAACGAAGAAGAAAACATCCGTTTAGCCAACTTGCTATCAGAAGCTCGCTCAGAGATTACCAAGTTACAGCAACGAAGATGGTGGCACTTCTTCTTATGTCCCTGGCATAATGCCAAGGTTTAAAAGGTACTACCGTCTAAGCAAGCTCAGGAACGTTCAATCTTACCCTCAAAACCATGTTGAGTAGGTCGGTAATACTTGCGCCCTTTTAGTTCAGCAGGCAAGCACTCCATATTTGTCTTGCCAGACTCAAAATCATGAGCATACTGGTAACCCTGTGCATAGCCTAGCTCTTTCATTAAGACAGTAGGAGCATTGCGTAAATGCAGGGGAACAGCATGTTGAACTGTGTTGAGTGCATCCTCAGCAGCTAACTGATACGCCTTATACACAGCGTTTGACTTAGGGGCAAGCGCCAAATAAACAACTGCCTGGGCAAGCGCCAGCTTCCCCTCAGGCAACCCAATGAAGTCAACAGCCTGCATTGTTGCCACAGCGTAGTTTAAGGCCTGTGGTGCTGCAAGCCCTATATCCTCAGATGCAAAGCGAACCAGGCGCCTGGCAATATAAAGAGGATCCTCACCTGATTCCAACATCCTTGCCAACCAGTACAGGCTTGCATCAACATCAGAGTTGCGCACAGACTTGTGTAGTGCTGAGATTAAGTTATAGTGGTACTCGCCTGCTTTGTCGTACTTAAGAACAGCCTGTTGAACGGCCTGCTTGAGATCATCTTGAGACATTTCACTGGTTCCATGCTTCTTGCACATCAAGGCTGCAAGCTCCAGACTATTCAATGCAGTCCGTGCATCACCAGAGGCATATGTTGCCAACAACCTGAGTTGATCATCACTGGCAATAAGCCCTAGTTTGCCAAGCCCTCGCTCTTGATCCTCAAGCGCCAGATGCAAAATTGTAAGGAGTTCATCCAGGCTAAGTTCGTTTAAGACAAAAACCTTGAGGCGTGACAAAAGAGCAGAGTTAATTTCAAAGGATGGATTTTCTGTAGTAGCCCCAACCAGTACTATGGTGCCATTTTCTACATACGGCAAAAAGGCATCCTGTTGTGCTTTGTTAAAACGGTGAAACTCATCTACAAAAAGCATTGTCCTCCGGACTTCCATATTCATGAAGGCTGAGGCCTCCGCCATGACAGCCTTGATCTCCTTAATGCCAGATGTCACTGCTGAAAAAGAGACCCACCTGCTGTTGGTTTGTCCAGCAATAACGCGAGCTAAAGTTGTCTTACCTACACCTGGAGGACCCCAAAGCACCAGAGAAGACAGCTCATCTTGCTCTATCATCTGTCGTAAAACACTACCTTGTGCTAGCAACTTTGCTTGCCCAACAAACTCCTCTAAAGTTCGTGGGCGCATGCGATCAGCCAGCGGTGCCTGTATTACTTTTGCCGTAGACATAGGTCAATTTCACCGAACAAGAAACATTACCGACGGTAGAAGCGTCAAGAA
>JACQVM010000278.1 GCA_016209785.1 Candidatus Melainabacteria bacterium
CTTTACCTCCACAATGACCTTAGTGCCTCCTGGATTATGCTTTATAGCATTTCTTACAATGTTGTCTATGATTCGTGAAAGTTCAAGAGCATTTCCATGTACCCACAAAGTCGCAGGAGGTAGTGACCAGGTCAGCGATGATGTGTGCATTTCTGCAAGTGGGCGCTGTAAATCTAGTGAGTCTTCTATTACCTTGGACATATTTGTGGTTTCAATTTGACGAGTCTCTGTTGTTGTTTCATAGTCATAAGATTGCACCAATTGATCAATGAGCTCACATAATTTGTCGGAAGTCTTAACCAGTCTCCCAATTTTGTCTTTGGATTCTTGTTGATCTACGTCCTGACCTTGGAGCTCTGCCAGTGTCCAATTGAGAACGCTAACTGGTGCATTCAGGTCATGATTGATGCGACGAACAAACTCATGGCGTCGCTGGCGATCAAGAAGAACTTCGCGAGCTTTAGCTTCAGCTTCTTGTCTTTTAAGATCAGCTTCATACCTTTCGTGCGCAAGTACAAGTTTATCCTGTGCAGCCTGGAGTTTGACCTTGAAGGTTTCCTCTCTCTCTTGCTCACGTTCCCACAAAAGAGAGCCGATAGTGCCAAGACCCAGTGACAGTGCTGGCACGAAGACAGGTACAATAAGTCCTTTCCAGGCAAAAAGCATGCATGCCACCAGATAGGCACCACAAAGGATAAGTATAAAGCACCACAGATCGGATAAAGAGCGCAGCAGCCGGGTCAAACCAATGTCACGGAAAGAGCTCATGGTAACTTGCTGTACAACTTTCCAGGATGTCCAGATGAAGCCGGCCGCTAAGCTACACAATAGAAGATACAAAATAGCTTGCTTTCCGTCGAGCCTCTGGGGCCAGTGCCCTCGACTTAGGGTCTCAAGTGCTTGGACGAGAATTTCAGAGCCACTCATTTGATTGAGTCCTTCGTTGGTAAAGGGTGTGCTAAACACATCAATTACACTGTCACCCAGGACAACTATGGCGCCACTCAGAGTTACATCTTGTGAGTTGGTAGCGGGATGAGCAAGTTGTTGTTTGTGCTTAGGATCAAGCAAATATGAAAGTGGGCGAACAGGATAAAGCTCCGAGTTGGGTGGGGCTACGAAATCTATATCAAGCACGTCAGGTGTGTTTGCTGCAATTGGCTCATGCAGTTTCCTAAGTGCGTTAACAACAATGGATTCATGATCTACTCCAGTGAGCCCAGGCAGCTTTAAGGCAAGGCGTCTAACAACCTGATCTTCATCAGGCATAATGCCAGTTATGCCTGTGTATTTGGCAATAATGTCTGTGTTTGGCTCTAACTTTCCTAGCTCTGCAACAATCCCTGAAGGTGTAGTTGGTACTTCAAGCTGAAGTACTGTGCCTGAACTACGGCGATTAACTGTTCGTGCCATAAGCACAGGAACACGTGACCCGAATCCTCCAGAGGTGCTCAGGTGGATGGCCTTTGCCAGGACATAATCGTCTTGTGTGTATTGGGGGAAGTCATTGTCTAAGATTATTAAGCGTGCGCCAGAGCTAGCAAGAAACTCAATTATTTCAGCGAGTGTTTGTCGGGGCAGTGGATGTGCAAGCAGCGGTTTCATCCATGGGTGGTGCTCAATGGCTTCAGATGGTGGCTCGTCTTCAAGCAAGTGGTTGAAAATAACTACTTTATGCTTGATGGGCAGGTGGTTGTGTTCAAGAAGCCAGCTTAAGGTATAGTCCCAAGCCCACCATTTACAAGGTATTTCATGAGCTTGGTGGTATTGCCACAGCAGTGGTAGATTAAGGCGTTTTAGGCCTTCACTTGACCAGTTAAGCCATGGACGTGCTTCAAAACGCTTGTTGATGGTCTGAAGCTCTTGCCGCCGGAGCACATGGGAAAGCTCCAAAACAATACCAAACACTACTGCAACCGTTACATAAACTGCAAGCAGGCTAAGAAAAAACTGTAATTTACGGTTTAAGTCCTCGCCTATGAGGTTGTCCTCCTGTCTCTCCTACGAAAGTACTACCCATCTCAACGTCCGGTTCATCGCTTCTAAAAGATATGTTCATATGTGCTCAAGAAGATTGACTGAGCCTGAAGTTTCTGCGGGATTTAGCGTGTTTGTTACGGGGGAGGCAGGTTAGGATTGATGAAGTTGTTGGAACTATCAATGGGATTAGGTGCAATCATTAGTGGTGGCCTATCAAAGTTGCTGTTAATTTGAGGACTGTTCATAGGTAGGAGATTGCGCACTGCATGCATATCAGGTCTGGGCATTATATTAGGACCCATCATAGCACTGTTAGACAAGTGTGGTGGCAAATGATGCACAGCATTATGAGCAGGGGCAAGGTTACGAACACTGTTTAAGTCACCCCGGGACATCATATTGGTTCCAACTAGTTCATCACGAATGTTGGATGGTAGTTTATGTACTTGTTCGTTTGCTAGGTTGTGTATGTTTGCAGGCATGCCAGAGGGATGATCAAATGCTTGAACTTCCTGGTGGGCCTGGATTGGCAGCTGTGATTGTAAGGATCCTGTTCCTATTAATCCGACAGGCGGGAAGTTATGGATAGCACCTGGCGGCAAAGCAACTTGTGTTCCAATGAGTGGGCCAACTTTGTAATCCATGGCGGTTGGTACTCGAATTATTTCTGCGTTTTGGATTAGTACAGAATCTGTTTGACCAAAAGAAATGCCTGGGTTGGGCATGGTGTCTTGGATTACCTGAGCTGCAACGTCTTGATGCTGGCTTGTAAGATTGGTGGTTGTGCCAGTGTCAGAACTGTACCGGGCTAATTGATTGTTTGCCAATGCTGAAGGATTGACTGCAGGAGATATACTCTCATGACATACTGGTGGCAATTTTGAAAGACAACTTTCAACTAACGGTAAACTAGCCAGCGGGCTTTCAAACTTATTTACCAGAGAATGATTTTGTAAGTTGTCTGCATTTGCAACATAAAGGCTTGTTGTAGACCTTGATGTTTCAAAAACAGATAATGGTGGCCTTATTTGAGAACACAGGTTGCTTAAAAGAACAACATCACCAGAAGTGCTGTTGGCGTCAGCAATTGGCTCATGAACAATGGCCTGTGAAGATGAAATTTTTAGGTTCTCTTGGGTTGATGTTGTTCTGTCGGATGTATTGGTGTCGCCTGTGGTGTTGACCGTAGGGTCTGGATTTTCTAGGCTGGTTCGCTCTGGCTCATTGCTGGTTGCAGTTGTGCGGGCAACAGGCTCGTCGCCGCTGGTTTTAGGGTGTCGTCTCATGCCTTCTTGCGGAACCCGGTGTATTTGTTGCATGGGATGGCCGTGGCCAAGGCCTGGTGTTCTAATTTCATAAACTATTCCTGGTGTAACCCGGATAACACTGCGGTCAAGGCGATTCATTACATCCACACAACCTTCCAGCACCGTTATGCGGGATAGTTCTTTGGTTGCTTGCACTAGTACTGTAGTGCCACGAATGCGAGCTTGGAGAACCTTTGTCCAAACTACATAATCTTTCTTATTTTTTCTATTCTTGTCCAAATTAAACAACATTTCTCCACCAATAAGGTAGACAAGGCGCTGGTTAGGAGCTACAGCAAATACAGTATTAGCCCAAGCCCTGGTTGTAACATTAGGCCATGTTACTTGGGCCCAGGATTTGTCACCAGTGCCAAGCTGCATGCCTTCTTCTAATGTGTCACCCACGGCAGCCGGCTCTGGGTTGGCCCATGCATCTTTAGTCCAATCAACAAAGCCACGCTTGAAGATGTTGCCGCGAGCCTCAGTCAGCTTGGCTGCTGTACTTGTACTAATTGATGGAGCTGCTGCGAAAACTGGCTCCCACAGCATAAGAAATGCTGCAAGAGCAGATATGGCCTTAGTTTGCCATCTCATAAAACTCCTCCCGGTGAACACTTTGTCAGTGCCACACCGCCATTAACCAATGTACCCATTGGAGCGATGGTTGAAGCTATTCTTTAATTAGTTACAAAATGATATACACACCTCCTTTATTACAGAATTACGCTGCTTTAGTCATTCGTGAAAGTACTTGATATAACTCACGACTAAAGCTATACATGCTGTTATATCTATCTGCTGGGTCGCGGGCGAGACCTTTCTCCAGCACAAAACGTAAGTTCCATGGGATGACGACTGGTCTCAATTCTGAATCACTGGGTAATACTGGACCTGCTAGACGGTACATAATGGCGCCAGCAAATGAAATTTCAAACGGCAGGCGACCAGCCAGGCATTCAAAAAGAATGAGCGACAACTGGTAAATGTCAGAACGCTTGGTATAGGTATGCTGACAAACTTGCTCTGGGGCCAAGTAACACAGACTGCCGCTGGTTGTCTTTTCTGTGTCCTGACAAGTTGTGTCTTCAATGTCAGATATGCCAAAGTCAAGCACATAAACCCAATCCATCCCGGCAATGCTAGCGATAAGAATATTGGACGGCTTCAAGTCCCTGTGGAC
>JACQVM010000280.1 GCA_016209785.1 Candidatus Melainabacteria bacterium
ATTAAATAGTAACATAGCTTGACAAGGTGAGCCGGCGGTGGCTCACACATCAATGATGTGTAGGTGTAGGGCTGACCTTACTCGTGGTGGGTCATGATGGGCACAGACCGTGGCGCCGGTGCTGGCAACTGTGATGCCTCTTTCTCCCAGGACAGACGCTGCTCGATGCGGTCGTATTCCTGCACCAACAATGCAGCCATTTCATGACCGCCATGGTGGCGGTATGTCTGTCATCTTTTAACTCCTGCCTAAACAGGCAGTTCACCTGTGTTTAAGTTTTACCTGACAACCGTCGGAAGCCCTATTGCCTCACACAGAGCATCCAAAATTTACGCAGCCTAAGCGGACACTTGTCCTCGAGTTCAGTAAGCTTCTAGAAACGTCTGCGGCTCAGCCCATATGCGAGGGCAACATAATACCCCAGCACCACGGCCACCGTAGCACCAGCAAACGCCAGCAAGGTTGCACTCCTTAGGTACACAGCCAAAGCCCCAGCCACAGCACCGATGCACAAAGCTGTTCCCACGCGTGGGTTGCCACTTCCAGACACGTGTGCAACAAAGGCACTCAGCACAGCCACATAATTCACCACCAGAAGAACAGAAACCCAGGACTCCGGACTCATTTAGAAACCCCTTTGCTCCCTCGATAGGGATTAGGCTGGCTACAGTAAGTGCTTTGGTGTCTGTATCTTGTTTGCTGCTAAGAATTCCTGTAGTCAGTTCAGTGAGAAAGACAATAACCTCACCCTAGTCAAAGTCCTCTTAGAACACAAACATTCCATAAACCTCTACGATGGCAAATCGCTAAGCACTGTAAGTCAGAGCTGTTGTCCATGAAGCTCATACCAACAGCTGTGTACACCATTTTTGGCCATCGGGACGACACATTGTGGGGATGTCCTTAAAAAGAGCTCGAAAATTCCAGTCTGTGGAAATTCCCACTGTAAGCCAAGCAGACAACCTGTGCGTAGGCTCTCCTTCCTGCACACTCAGGGCTCCACCTGCCAACACGCTTGTGCTGAGCAGCTCAAAGTCATTGACCGAATCGTCATAAGACTAAATTCCTAACACGCAAACAACTACCCGTGTGTTAGACTTATAGTAATCATAGCAATTAGGTCAATCGATATGATTCGTAAGGCACCGGCAATGACAGTAAGGCAAAATCTCGGCGAGTTGCTGAATGAAGTGCAGTATCGCCATGATTCTGTGCTAATCACTAAAGGCGGTAAACCAGTAGCTGCAATTGTAGACATTGAGCTGTTTAATAAAATTCGACTGCTCAACGAAGAATTTGAGCGCCTTGCTGCTTCATTGTCCATGGCTTACAAAGACATCGATCCGAAAACCGCAGAAGCAGAAATTGCTGAGGCAATAGAGAAAACCCAACAAAGATGAGGGTTGTCCTGGACACCAACGTACTTCTATCCGGGCTGATGCTGCCACACAGCATTCCTGGCAAAATTGTGCGGGCATGGCGAAACGCACACTTTGATCTAGTATTGTCAGGACCCTTGTTAGAGGAGATAGCCCGCGCACTTGCTTATCCAAAAATACGAAAACGCCTTGGCTGGAGCGATGAGCAAATAGCCAGGTTCATCTTGATGTTGCGCTTCATGGCTGACATCGTAAGCATAAAAGGTGTGCGCACTGCAGCAGTTTCTGATCCTGCAGACAGACTCGTTTTAGCAACACTCATTGCTGGAAAAGCAGAGTATTTGGTCACAGGAGATAAGGCACTCCTAGCGTTACAACATGCTTATCCAATTGTGACACCGGCTGAATTTGCACAGAGTATTTAGCCACAAGCAAGTCTTTCAATAACGAGGTAATCTGTATGGTGGCATGCTTAGCGGGCTGACAACTCCTTGCCCTGCTTGAGCCAATTGCCGACCGTAAAACTTAACTACATTTGAAGGATACTGCCTCAGCGCGGCTAAAGCTTCTTGTTGAATAAGTAAACTGCCTTGTGTAGCCGTCTCCAATAGTGGTGGCACCGCCCGGTAGTCCCCCAAACGGCCTAGTGCACGTATCGCAGAAACTTGCGACTTTTCTGTGCCAATTTTAAGACGTGACGTCAGACGCATTAACTCTATATTTTGCTCAATTGCTTCCACCGCAAGACGAGCTCGTCTTGCAATATTGGCATTCCGATCGTTTAAAAACTTGACAATATACCCCTCGGTCCGGGGATCGGCTGCAACAGCTAACACTTCTAATGCACGTGCACGAAGTTCTGGTCGTTCTCTAAGGGTACGCACCGCTATACTGGTTAGCTCATCAGGATTGTCCTTGTATTTGTTCATAAGGTACCCAAAGGCTCTTTCTGCTGCTGTACCGTCTGGAGCTTTGCCCATGAGTGCTACCATTGCCTCAATATCATCTCTGCTCATGGCTTGCTGCCAGGCTCTGTTAAATGCTGACTGCTTTATGGTTGAATCAGGAGCCTTATCGATAAGTATGCCGATGGCCCTAATGTCCTTCTTTTCTTCAGCTATTCGCCAAGCCTCCTCAAAAGCTAGGCGCTTGCCTGGTGCATCCGGCATTGTTTCCACCAAGTAAATAAGATCGGAAAGCTTCAGTGGTTTCCCAGCGCATTCCACAAATTGCAAATAACTACCAGCACGATAGTCTCGCATCGTCCTAAGGTAGTTCATTGCTTCCTGTCGAGCATACGAACCAAGGCTGCCAACCTCGACAAGCACCTGCAATTTGGTGTCATTGCTGCGTGCAATTGCTAGAGCTGAGTCAAAAGCACCACTTGAAAGTCCTGTGTCGGACGAGTTCTTTGCCAGACCTATTAGGAGATCTAGGTGTGATGCGTTACCTAAAGAGCCAAGCAGTTTAACCGCTATCTTTTGTGTGTCAACATTACCGGACCTAATCTTCTCAACCAATGCTGCTTGTGCCTTAGGTAGCGTCACAGTTTCAAGATATCTAAGTCGCTCGTTGAATTCCCGGTGATATTTGCTTCTAGCCCAAGGACGGGCTTCACCAAACACCCTAGCCAGCGCCCTTCCAAAGATTGCGCTACGCAATGGTGCCTCACCCGCCACAGTTACGAAGAAGTCTGCGTCGTGGTGCAACAGTTGCTCTCCCATGTGCACTGCAAAATTTTCATCCATATTGCGCCTAGAATAAGTCGAAGCATAATATCCATCCTTCTCTAGCTCAGCAGCAAGATCAAACAAGTAACTTTCGTCGGCAAGTTTAAATTTGACCAAATGTGCCCACTCATGAAACACAGTAGAGCGCAATACTTGGTCTCTTTGCGGACAATAAAAGGTTATATCAGCAGTTCGTGAAGCAGTTGCGGCAGCCTTAAAGTCCGGCTGGTATGTCTGCTGAATCCAAGGATCCTCTGGATTTACATGATTAACCAAGACAAGCCTTCTTACCAGGCTGCGATCTGGCAGTCCATCAAGTAAGGGGATGAAATCCTCTGGCAGTGCGCTATCTCGAAATGGATTGGCTAACAAGCGACGGCGAACTTGTAGTCTTTCAGCAAAAGGCCGCTCAGCAGCCGGTGCCATAGAGGGGTCTTTGCCAAAGTATCGAAGTTGACGTACCTCATCTAGTGCCTTAGCAAATTCTTCTGGGATAACTATCTTGGTACTATGTCCTTCAACCTCATAAATGCGCACTGTTTGCCTAACCCTTCTCACTGCTTGTCGTTCAAAATCTGCAAAATCTTTGAAAGGACCTTTCACACCTTCTACAGGAACTGAAAGTTCTTCAACTGCTAGTGTTGGTCTCAATAGCCTTTTGAAGTGTTCTATCTTTCTGCTAACATCACTAAATTCAGTATGTATGCTTAGCTCGCCTTCAAAACTAGTTTCTGCTGACTTACCGGAAGCAGAGCGTTCTGGTACTGGAGAAAGTCTCTTAGGCGCAGCACCTGATTGCGTCGTGACAAGCTCAACGCTATCCATCCGTCCAGCCCTGACCAGTGGCTCAGCGTGTCCAGTCCATCTAGCCCTTGAGCTCTCATAGCCATGTACAAAGCCTCCGGTAACCCCACCTACCAGCCCACCCTTGTAAACTCCGGACAGCACCTCATTCCAACTCTTGCCTGCCACAAGCCCATCGATGCCACCAAATACACTACCGGCTGCCCAACCTGAGCCTACCCCAGAGATAAGCCCAGCAGTCCTTGAAGAGATCAGCCCTTGACCAAGTGACACTGACGCTGCTTTGCTTATCCTAAAACCAATCATGCCAGCAGGAACATTTGCCAGGGCACACACGCTGCTGTTTTTGATGATGTTTGCAGCACCATCTCTTATAGACCACGCTCCAGAGGCATCTCTCCAGGCGTCAGCATTAAAACCTGTCTTTACTGCCCCCATTCCCAACCCAACTGACAGGTGTGTCAGCGACTCAGCTAAAATCCCTTTCCCCAGGCGTGTCGTGACAGCCGTAGAGAGTATCCCTTCCGGACACGCAAGTCTGCCTACTTTATTGAGGGCCGCGCCTTCAAGAAAGTTTTTGCCAAAACCTGCCAGATTGTCTGTCAGCCCTACATGAGGATCCAGCAAAAGTGCCGCTCGAATGGCACCGCCGGCTGTCCACTTAAGTGAGGGCAAAAATGCTGCTGTGTCTGCCGCAATATGGGCAATCTCATCATTAGACTTTGCCTTAGAGTCTCGAATAAAGGCCTGCGATGGGCTGTAGTCAAGCAAATCACGCACAAAGCCTACAACAGTGCCGCCTATTGTTGCCTCTTGTCGATCAAAAAGCTGCCCAACCCAAGTGCTAGCTTCCTCAGCCCCGACCTTATGGACATTATCTGTTGACTCTAAACTCAAGATATTCCCCAGAAAACCCCCACCGATTTCAAGAGGTTCTAGGTACTTTAACAGATAAACCTTACTCTACGCGCATCTTCTGCGTGGAATACGATGCGCAAAATACGAAGAGAGCCTCAACCTTCAACACCAGCACTTGGTTTTTAGTGCGTGTAATTAGGCGCTCCGGCAATGCCGGAAGACATAGACATGGGTTGATCCAGGGCAAACTGGATGCGTGTACCACTGGGTATCTTTACATCTTTGCCTTTACGCCACAAATTGCTGCCTAAACCAACAGCACCTCCTGTAGCTACACCAGCAATAGCTCCTGCTCCAACCGCTCCCGCTACAATTGGTGCAAAAATAATTCCAAGCAATGTTCCAGCGCCAGTCCAAAGAGCAGTCCTGGCAGCTCCTGTGGCAACCGCTGCTTTTTTCGATCGTCCATGCAGGTTTCCTTGTTTGTCCTCATTAAGGGGAGCCTGCTGTTCAGCAGTAATGGCTGCAGAAAGAGGATAACGTGTTCCATCAGGTGTAACGGCTGCAGTAAGATGCATGCCAATGGTGCCACTTACGCCTGCATGCCCGCTTTTTTCTGCTGCTGTTATTTGCCCTTCCAAGGTAGTATTGGCAGGCAATACAAGATCATTGCCTACATAAAGTGGAGCATAAATCTTTGCGCTAAAAAGATCACCTGGCCTAGCTACAGCACTGTCTATGGGACTGGTGAGAACAGCATCTATAGCAGTCCCAGTAGGGACATAGGTAACTCTTCCTTGTAGCTGCTGACCATTGTATGTTTGAGCAAAGGCAGGCACAACAAAACTAATTGCCAGTATGCCTACAATCGCTGATTTAAGTAGTGACAGTTTCATTGATTGCTCCTTCTAGTCCACCTACTCCCTTTTAAGGAAGGATAACACAGGAGCAGGTGTGCGCAAAATTATGTTTGTCATGCCCCTAAGAACAGCAGTACTCACAATAGCCGCACATGAAAGATGTATCTTGTATATGCACAAGCTTACAATCTTGCTAAAGTTTTACACGCCGGTGTTGGTTAAGGAACATTCCAGTGCTAGAGATAAACCGTGAAATTCGCGACCTCTATAAGGCATATGAATCTAAGGTACTCAAACCTGAGACAGTGCTTGATATTGCCTGCGATTTTGTTTTGGACCTGATTAACGTTTTTGGTGACAATCTTACCGAGAGTGTACCGCTTAAAGAAGGGTGGAGGCAGTTTGCCCCATTTGAATTCATCCTTGGGCTAAACAACACCTTGGTTAAGTTCAAAGAGTCAGGATATGATGCGCTTGACGAGACAGAGCTTGCACTATTAGCTGATCCTGGTGTACTTCTAGGAAGCCTGGTGCGGTCAGCACTTACCAGCCATCCTGATAGCTTTCCAGATGAGGACCACTACCAGATACCGGATGTAGTGGCGGCACAGCTTTTGCGTTTGACAGAAACCTCATGACATCTCCCACCAAGAAGCTGGCCGAGTTGCGCTAGTGTTGTATCTTCCACAAGAGAGTAAACCAAACTTGCCTGACTGCAAATTAGCTAAAGTCACGCTTTGTTTCTTGCAGGTTACAGCTCAGATTGACTAGCATAAAGTTTCTGCAGTGTTCCCTCAGCTTTCAACAAGTAAACAACAAGATTTTCTTTAATTCCACCAGCTCACCTTCTGCGACACACCGTCATGTCTTAGTGCCATCGGGGTTGTTTTAAGGTTTTCTTGGGTGTTGCTAGCAATAGCGAGGCAGTCCATGTGGTTGTCATGGGATACTAATGGAGTTTTATGTCGCTGTTTGGAAGATCTGCTTTGAACTACACATTGCGCTAGTACAGGAGACACAATGAACCGCCTTGTTCAGTCAGCTTTCTACGGACTCTTGGTTACCATTTATGGAACCAGCATTTACTACGCTCTTGGCGTTATGGTCACGCTAGCCCAGGGTGGAGATGTCGTGAGATTTTTCGGGGAAACAGTAAAGGTTGCTGTCTTCTTTTTCTTCATCATGTGGTTCCTGTTTTATGAATTGACTGGCGCCTTTGAACGCCTCAACAAGAACGGCTCCAATAAGGACAAGGATAAGCCTGGCCAGGACCAGCAGTCCTAACTGTATTTGTTTGTCTCGCTCAAGCAGCAGAAACATCCAGACGGAGGGTGTTTCTGCTGCTTTCATAATCTTTTTTGATTCCTTGTTATAAAAATTTGCCCATAATGCCACCGCCAGCGGTGGCATCCGAAAGTCTCATCCAGCGAAGCGACCGACACTGAACAATTATGTTTTGCTGGCGGATCGGTGACCTGACTGGCAGCAATCAGGAAAAGGACCAAAGCATTGACAGTGGCAAACAGACCCTGCCTGTCCCCATTGTCAGCAATTGGTTACCCAGATATACCACGAACCCGACAGACTTCGCTGCATAAGCCTTTCCTGGGCCGTCCTGCAGGAACCAATCAATTGACTTGAAGTCCTCTTGCGATACTGTGGATGTTGCTTTCATCTCAAAGAGGGCAAGGCAACGGCCGGGACCTTCTGCAATAATGTCGATCTCGGCATTGTTCGAACGCCAATGAGACAAACTCCATTGACTGCTGGTCCAAGATAGTGTCTTCTCAAGTTCATGATGGACAAAACTTTCAAGTATTACCCCCAAAGCCGTCGGATCAGCACTAATGTCAAAACTGGCCGCCGTCTCATTGCGCAACGCTGTGGCGCACCCTGTGTCGAGGAAGTGTAGCTTTGGCCAGTGAACAGCTCGCTTGGCGGCTGAGGATGCCCATGATGGCAAGCGTTGGATCATACAGACTCGTTCCAGCGTGTCCACCCAACCTCCGACCGTTTCTTTCCGTGCACCTACGGCATTGCAAAGCTTGGACATGTTGAGTTCCTGTGCTGTCCGGGCTGCCAGTTGGTCGATCAGGCGGCGTAACAGATCAGGCTTACGAACCGGTGCCACAATAGGCACGTCCTTTACGATGATGCTGTCGATGTAGCTGCTATAGCGTGCGATGCGCTGACGATCGTCAAGCATGCGGATTTCCGGAAAGCCTCCCCTCAGCATCAAATCCATGGCGGTCTCTCTTGAATATAACTCTGCCGTTGGCAGGGCAGACATAATAGCCTTCGGGTCGGACTCAACCGCATCTAACAACCGACACGGACCAGCATCGTTTATCTCAGCGACGCTCAGGGGACGCAAAACCAGCGTATGAACACGGCCCGCTAAGGAATCACCGGCGCTAGCTAGACCAAAGACATCTGCTGAGCCAGTCAGCACAAATTGCCCCTTCCTGTTATCTTCGTCAACAATCCGTTTGAGAGCCAGAGTGATCTCAGGAACCCGCTGTACTTCATCCAGCGCAATCGGTAGACCAGATGCTTTGTAGCGGTCTGCAATGCTACGAAGTTGGGCATAACCATCGGCTAGCAAAGCATTTCGGATGCTGTCGGAGTCCATCGTAAGGTATTCGGCGATGGGTAGTTGATGCTCAACCAATGTGCTTTTACCCGCTTGCCGTGGTCCGACGATGTTGACAATCCGACTGGTCTGTAATGCCTCTATGACTTTAGGGACAAGATGACGTTTTATAAGTTTGGTCACCAACATCCCTCCGGTGTATTCAGGAATTGGTCTGTAAATAGTCTAGTAGCTAGTCTGAAAATTAGCTAGTAGGACAAATGAGTGCCCAGCGTAACTATACGACTTTTCCACCCTTACTTTGAATTGCCGCCGGTCCAAGTCTGTTTGGCAAACGTGTTAATTGTTCCGTGAACAGCCCTGGCAGTGACCTAGAACGATTAAGTCGGGTTATCATAGAGCATCGCACGGACTTTCTAGACAAACAACAATGTCAACAATTTTGCCCAAACAACACAACACTCTTGTTCGAGCTCAAGCCCTCAAACCAAGTCTTCTGGACATACGTCACCAAATCCATGCCCATCCAGAGCTAGGCTTTGAAGAAATAGAAACATCCAAACTAGTAGCCGGACTATTGTCCAAGCTGGGCTTTGATGTCCGCATTGGGATCGGCGGCACAGGTGTCCTGGCAGAGCTGGGTGAAGGAAGAACTGTCATACTCCGTGCTGACATGGATGCGCTACCAATCACAGAAGTAACTGACAAACCGTACGGCTCGCAAAATAAAGGCGTAATGCATGCCTGTGGGCACGACGTACACGTGACTTGTGCCCTAGGGGCAGCCATGCTGCTTGCTGAAACACCCCCCAAAAAAGGTTGTGTCCGCTTTCTCTTCCAGCCAGCCGAGGAAACTGTAAACGCGGAAGGAAAGTCAGGGGCGTGTCTAATGATTGAGCAAGGAGCCGCAGTGGATGCAGAAGCAGTATTTGCTCTTCATGTAGATCCACGGCTGCCTGTTGGTCAGATTGCCGTTCGAGAAGGTCCACTTCTTGCTGCCTGTGATACCTTCAAGATTGTGGTGCATGGCGTGGGAAGCCATGGCGCTTACCCTGAGCTGGGTGTTGATGCCATTGTATTAGCATCGCAGGTGGTGCAGTCTTTGCAAACGGTCATATCGCGGCGCAAATCAGCTCTAGAGCCAGCCATCCTAACTGTCGGTGGCATTGCCAGTGATACTTTCCGGCCAAACATTCTGCCTCAACAAGTTGAACTTACAGGTACCATCCGCTACTTTGAGCCAACCCTTCACAACCTCTTACATGAGGAAATTGAGAAGGCTTGTACTATTGCGGACGCCCTTGGTGGCTCTCACACACTTGAATTTAACTCGGACAACCCAACCCTGGTTAATGATCCACAACTTACCAATTTAGTTCGCTTTGTCGGAAAGTCCTTACTAGGAGCAACAGCCGTAATTGAGGCAAAGCAGGAAACTGGAGCAGATGATTTTAGTTTTCTTTCAGCCCATATGCCTGGCTGTTACTTTTTACTTGGAGCACTTATCCCGGACAATCCACGTAAGCTGCACACGCCAACGTTTGATATTGACGAGTCAGCTATCCCTATTGGAGCTACTATGTTAGCCGAGGTTGCAAGGTGTTACTTGGGTGAATTATTCTAGTTAGTCCGAAATGTAGTACTAGGCTATGTCGTTATTGAAACACAAGCATAAATTGTCCTGGTGCACATTTGGATAATAACGTGCAGCAGGCCGAGGCGCCCATTCCTGAACGCCTCAGCCCGACACCAGACAGTGCTTACTTCCTGCGGCTCAGCCAGACCAGTCCTAACACAAAGAGACAGAAAATGCCCAGGATGAGAACAGACTCCATGATTATTTCTCCAATGTTTAATGTTTTGGGCAGATACCTGCCTAGTCGGCAGGGAGCAGCTTGCCAGCCTTTTCGTTGAGTGGCTTGTTCATCCACAGGTTCTGTGGGCCAATGTTATCCTGCGGCCAGACTGGACCACCCAGGCAAAGCCCCTCGGGAATGAGCTCCACAGGACGCAGACTTTGAGCCACACAAACCCACGACTCCTGAGCACGCGTAAGCTTCACACCAGAAGCCTTGAGTCGCTTAACGCCGGAAGCCAGCTCACCGAGAATCTTGGACTGAGCAGGATCAGTTACACGGTAACCTACAGCTTTTGCCCACATGGCTACATGAAAGTGGCTAGGCGCAACCTCGATAAAGTCGTAGCCCTTGCGCAGAGCAATCTTCTCGAACTCAGGTGGTACCAGCCTCGAGATATCTGGAATAGGAGCTGCGTTTTGACCAGGAGCACGCTTGCTTGCCCAGGCACGCTTGAAATACTCCAGGAAAAGCTCAGGTCGATCCAAGAAGGTAAACGGCTTTTCCACAAACAGGTCAAAGTCCATGTCCCCGGTAGCATCAACAATTCTTGAGCTAGGCAGAAAACCGTAAATGGAAAGCTCAACGGCCTTAGCGTCTACAGGCAGACGCTTGTTCAAGACAGGGTCGTCATACGGAAAGTCAACCAGAGAAGAGTCGTTGGCACGCTTGGTACCATCATGCAGTCGGTCACGCAGTGCGGCTCTAAAGATAAGCTCAGCTTGGCCCTTCTGGAGATCGCCAAACCAGCCAAGTGCCTCAAACTTGACTGCGTCACGCTTCACAACAAAAGCACCGTACTCAGTGATATAGAC
>JACQVM010000281.1 GCA_016209785.1 Candidatus Melainabacteria bacterium
ATATTTAGATGCTCAAGAATATCTAAAAATGGTGCTTGCGATCATATTGCCTTTCCTGACGATTTTATGCCACCATTTTCAGCGTACAAGGCTGGCAAGTATGTCTGGAAAACAATGGCCAACAGCGAACAAGTCGATAAGCAATATTTCGACTGCATCGTTAAGTCAAACTCAATGAAACCAGCTCAAGTTCAAGACATAACTATTCTGATGCCAGGAATTTAGTTGGAGATGCTTTTGACGCAGCCAATGTTTGTATTACTCTGCCGGATCAAACAGTTTCCAAGGATTGGCCCTGATTGCATCTGCGCGCTGTCGCATACGTTGCCCCTCTTCAAGACAGCCAGTGCGCTTCAGTAGGAGTGCATAGGTTTCGAGCATAGTGGCTACGTAGGGATCGTCTGGTCCGAACTCACGTTCGCACCGTGCCAGCCCCTCTTTTAATGCATACTCCGCCTCACGATATTTCGCCTTCTTGAGAAACTGTTTGGCTGCTGTTGCATGGCCTTCGTATTCACTCACAATTGAGCGTGGCATGGTTAGGCGAGACCTGTCAGGAATAATGTGTGCCACAAGCACAATTAACCTACGGACATGATCATCAGAGAGTTCGTCATAAGACAAGTCAACACTATTGTGGCTAGTCTTGAACTCCATATACCAGTCATCAGTAGCACTATCACTACCACCATCCACACGTACGGTTCGAGCCTCGAGCTCATTCCACGCCAATAAGATTGCCAGATTATCCTTATCATAAAATCGTATACCATCATGCGAGAGACACACCTTGGACCAAGTCGGTCCTACCAATCCAAACAAGCGTGCCCTGCCTTGAAACTCAATTTCAGTCGATACTTTCGGACTCATTCTATTGAACCACCCCAGAGTATGTGACGTCATGTCCTTAGATCTTGTACCACCCGAATGGCTATAAATTGAGGATTAACCAGAAAACTAACTGATTAAAGTCGGTCGTTCCTCTGGTAGTATTGAAAGTGGACTGGTGGCACGTTGCCACCACAACCCCTGCGATGAAGATTGCTAGTAACAGTTATCATAACATCACCGGATCAGTGGAAATGAAGCTTCAGTGACATTGCAAAATGGCTTACCAGTCTTTAGCTTGACACAAGATAAGATATTAAGGGGGAATAAAGCTTACAAGACAGTGACCACACCGGGACAATCATTGCTTAAAAGACAGTTAGCTCTGCTTAACAATTTGACTGGTGTCCTTTTATTGGTGCACCTTGTTGCTGGATTTAATCTGCCGGTTGTTGCTGAAACAGCCAGCAACTTTGAACACATGAGAACAACCAGCAACGAGCAAACCCAAGCAAGGCAATTGTTTATTGAAGCACTGTTGCTTTTGCGGGAAAACAAGGCCTTTGCAGCACGGCAAATACTGGAACGTGCTGCTGAGCTTGAGCCAGACAATGCCGCAATTCACTGTAACTTAGGGCTAGCTTATCAAAATTCGGGCAACGTCACTCAAGCTATGCACGAATTTGCCAATGCCCTCAAACTAAAGCCAAACATGCCCGAAGCAACATTAAATACTGCTGGCTGTTATCAGAGTATAGGCAAAACCCAAGAGGCCATTGAATGGTACAAGAAATATGTTCACAACAATCCTCATGCACCAGAAACAAAGCAAGTAAAAGACATCATCAAGGCCCTTGAGATTTCGTTGGGCAAGCCCGGGTCAGATCCTAGTTGTGCCGATTATTTTGATTCAATAACGGGAGAAGGAACATATCGCTGGCCTAGCACAAGCTTGCCGATCAAAGTGTTTATCGATCCGGCAGAGGATGTGGAAGCCTTTCGTGAGTCATTCCACCAGGCTCTCCTAGAGTCTTTTGATGCCTGGATGCTAGCTACACAAAATCGCTTGGCTTATGTGTTGGTCCAAGAGAAATCACAAGCCAACATAATCTGCGAATGGACCAGCAATCCCCAAGAAGTTAGTGAGGCAAACACTCAAAGTGAAAGAGGTATGGCTCACATTTACGCAAAGGATGGAAACATTCGCCATGCAACCGTAAAAATATTAACAAGACCAATGCTAGACCAAGGAAGTGTAAGCGATGATGATATTAAGAAGGCATGCTTACATGAACTAGGGCATGTCCTGGGGCTCCAAGGTCACTCCACCAACAATCATGATGTCATGTTTTTTACAGTAGATACATCCACAGTATGGCCTGTGCTGTCCAAACGAGACAAAGCCACTATAGCCAGACTTTACGAGAAATACCCAAAGTTAGCAGATCCGACACCGCCTGTAGTACCACCCCAGTAATATGAGACACTGTGCGCTTCAATCAAGAGCTTTCCTCCCAGGGAGGTCTTTTGAGTTATGAACAAGACTACCTTCTCAGATCTGACAGCGCCATATATACTTTCAACCAGTCCAAATACCCTGATAATGTTTCCTCCTTTTAAGCACAGGTACAATCATGACTACGTGCCCACACAAGCCGGACAACTCCCAATTGCCTGTCCATATCTTCTCTGGTAGTTTGGTCTTCTTGCTTGTAATCAGCCTTGGAGCTCCTACCCACGGGAAGGAAGCCCCTCCTCAGCAGCAAACACAGCAGCTCCTTCTAAAAGGACAGGTGACCTATGTGGTACCTCGGGGGACTCCTTTTAAGTTAAAGCTAGCATCAGTACCCAGTTCGGGGTTGTCCTTGGCTAACCGTGATCTCGATGGCAACCTTTATCCAGCCCAGCTCAATGAGGAAATCACAGCTAGGACTACAGAAGATCTCTACGTAGATGAAAACAAAGTCATTCCAGAAGGAACCGTTTTCCACGGACATGTGTCTAAGATTTTTCCACCACGGCGGGTTGGCAGGCCAGGATCTCTAGCCTTAACCTTCGATTACTTCACAACCCCTGATGGGAAACGCTTTGCTTTCCGTGCTGAAGCAAACAATTCTCAGACATCTACCTTCAAGACCAAAGCTAAAGGATTAGGCATCATTGCTGCTCACACCGCCGGCGGTGCCATAACCGGAGCGCTGGTAGCTTATCAGTTGTTTGGACTCCAAAACACTATCGCCCTACACGGATACAATCTGGCAGGTGGTGCTGCAGCAGGAGCCCTAGGAGCTACTGCCTATGCTTTATTGCGTCGAGGACCTAAGGCTGTGTTAGAGCCAGGGGATGATCTTAATATGGAAATTGACAATGATCTTCTCCTGCCTGCTGCCACCAACCCCACATTAAAGCCACAGGTTTTGCCGGTGCCTGGCCTAGAAATTGAGATTCTAAGGTCCAAGATGATTAAAGACGAATTGGAGGGACATTACCTGCGCCTGGAAGCACTCATTACCAATGAGACAGACAAAAAGCTAACCTCAATGGATTTGTTTATAGAAGATACAAATGGCCATAGATACCCTGTGGCGACCTGTCCTGATGAAGATTCAGAACTAATTTTCCATGTTGAGCCGCACTCCATGAAAAGGGTGCTTTGCGCTTTTCAAGTTGAGTACCCTAAGTTAAAGTACAAGCTTGTCTGGATTGATCAGCGTAGCAGG
>JACQVM010000272.1 GCA_016209785.1 Candidatus Melainabacteria bacterium
CTGGGTAACAATCCTTTAGCTATTGCTGACATTACACAACGCCTCGATAAGTCCGTAGCTGGAAATTTCTCTGCCAAAGCTGCTGTCGAGATGGCCTTGCATGACCTCACTGGAAAGATCTTAGGCAGTCCAACCTATCAAATCTTAGGATTATCCGCTCTTCAGGCCCCAATGACCGATTTCACCATTGGCATAGCCAGTCTAGAGACAGTCAAGCAAAAGACCATTCAGGCAGTTGAAGCTGGGTACAAAATCCTTAAGGTCAAGCAAGGAACAAGCTACGACAAGGAGATAATTCAAGCCGTTCGCCAGGTTGCACCGACTCATCCGCTTCGAGTCGACGCTAATGGTGGCTGGACACCCAAACAAGCCATTGCGATGTCGCACTTCCTGGCAGATTATGGGGTGCAATTTATTGAACAACCATTACCAAAGTACGCACCAGTTGATGATTTTAGAACAGTAAGAGAATCCTCACCTCTGCCTATTTTTGCCGATGAAAGCATAGTAAGAGCACCTGATGTTGCCCGGTTAGCTGGCGCCATTGACGGCATAGTAGTAAAGCTGGCCAAAACAGGTGGGCTTTGTGAGGCACTAAAAGTAATCCACACCGCCAGAGCTCACTGTCTGCAAATAATGTTTGGTTGCATGATTGAATCATCTCTAGGAGTCACAGCTGCCGTACACCTAGCAGGACTAGTAGATTATTTAGATCTTGACGGAGCACTCCTTTTGGCTCACGACCCATTCTCTGGAGCTCAATATCAAGGGGGTTATCTAAGACTTCCAGATCGCCCTGGACTGGGTGTCATACCTCGATAGTGGTCAAGGAAAGTCTCACTTCAAAAGTCCTGGCTGAAAGGCCACTTGCTGGAAAAACAAAATGCAAGATGGTGCAAGCACAATCGTCATCAGTGCAGGCATAATACAAAACCACAATGGAAAGGACATATAAATAGGGAGCTTAGCTGCTCTCTCTTCAGCCTTCTGAGACTGTTTCATTCTCATGAACTCACTTTGATTGCGCAATATTTTTGAGATACTTAAACCAAGTTTGGTCGACTGATTCAGTGCTGCTCCAAGTGTCCTCAATTCATCCACGCCTGTTCGTCTGTATAGCTCCTGATATGCCCGTTGCCTCTCCATTCCTAGAAGGATATCTCTACCTAAATTATTGAGCTCGTCATTTAAAGACTTAGCTATTGGAGTTGCCTCAGTAGCAACACGCTGAAGCGTTGCATCAAGCCCTAGTCCTGCGTCAACACACAGCACCATCAAATCTAAAGCCTGCGGAAGGCAATCAAGAATTTCTTTTTTGCGACGTCTGGCTAACAAATAAACTACTAGATCAGGCACAAAGAATGTTCCTGAGGCCATCAATAGCACCACAGGTAATAGCAGCACTGCCCAAAGCACAAGACATAAAAGTGTCAATAATATCTTAAAAAAAGCAATGTCTGCCAAAGCTGAATTGCCCGCCCTACCGGCCCATGTTTGCATTCTCACAAGCCAAGCAACGTAGCTGTGTGGCATCTTCAACAAACATCTTTTGGCTGGTTCACCAAGCCATGCCGGCACATGAGAGTGTGTATAGCCTTGAATGTTTAGAACATACCATACAAGCCCCAGCACACAAGCTACTATAAACTCTCCATAGTCCAACACATTAACCACTTTACACAGTTACCGTTGACAGTTTTTTCATGAGAAACAGCCCCAGACCTTGCAAACTAATAGCCACCACCAAAAGCATCCTTCCCATGTCGGTGTGAAAAAGCGGCTTGAGATATCCTGGGCTCATTGTTTCTAAGACTACAGCCACAACCAATGGCAACAATCCCACAATAATGGCTGTCAGGCGAGCCTGTGCAGTCAGTACTCTCACTTGTTTGACAAGCTTAAGCCTAGCCCGCAAAGTCAAGTTGGTCTTCTCCAAAAGTTCTGCTAAACTTCCACCAACCTCTGACTGAATAGCCACCGCTCTACGCATCAAATCCACTTCATAGGACCCAAATCGCTCGGCTGACGAAACAAGAGCACTCGCTAACGCCTGACCTAGATTCAATCTCTGCATCACCTCGCCAAATTCAACCCCACACGGTGCCGGCAGCTCGTCAGCAACTGCCTTCACAGCCTGTGGAATACTGTGCCCGCTACGCAAAACCGAAACCATCAGGTCTATTGCGTCGGGCATCTGCTCGCTAAACTTTATACGCCGACGAGATGCAATCAGTACTAACGTCACCACACTCACCATTGCCAGAGACAAACCAGCCACCAGAGCTATTAGAAAATTAAGCCCTAGCGCAAAGGCTACTGTGACGGGAAATACAATGAGCGCAATCAGAAGGTACAAGAATTCTGGCAGATAGCCAGCAAACCCGCACTGCCCAATGAGTACACCCAATCGTGCCAACATGGGCAGTGTTGACAAAGTTCGTTCCAATGGGCGAACATTTGTAGACTTAATGAGAACCATTGCCGTCCTGGCAGCATCCTGGCTGGGCAGCCATCTAGCAAGACGCATAAACAGAATCTCTGCATCCCGTTTTCTCACCAGAGTCCTTGTTAAGGCTATCCCTCCAACCACTGACAAGACGCATACTACCGCTATGGTAGAAGTACCTATGAAGGTCATCACTCAGTCACCTCACCAAACATCTCTGGGGGTAGTTCAATGCTTGCCTCACGAAACTTAGCTTCTCGATGAGGACGAATTCCACAAGATACGTGAGTACCCAACACACGTCCTGAGCTCTCAATACCACTTTGTTGGAACTGAAACAATTCTTGCAGACTTATGACACCCTCTGAGGCCCCTGTCACTTCCGCAATACTTACCACACGGCGCAGGCCATCACTATATCGCTTGATTTGCACAACAAGATTAAAAGCAGAGGCAATCTGTTCTCGAATACTTTGCTGGGACAACTCAACTCCGGACAACAAAACCAGTGTTTCCAGTCTGCTCAAGGCATCTCTTGGCGAATTGGCATGAATTGTTGTCAATGATCCTTCATGTCCAGTGTTCATTGCTTGCAGCATATCCAGTGCCTCTGGTCCTCGGACCTCGCCAACAATTATTCTATCGGGACGCATTCTAAGTGCATTTTTCACCAGTGCCCTCTGGCTTACAGATCCCTGTCCTTCAACGTTTGCTGGTCTCGATTCCAAGCGAATTACGTGAGACTGTTGCAAACGTAATTCTGCTGTATCTTCAATAGTAATAATCCGCTCCTCATCAGCAACATACGCTGACAGAACATTTAGTAAAGTAGTTTTGCCAGCAGACGTTCCTCCTGATATTAGGACATTGTGACGGGCCTTAATGGCCAAGGCAAGAAACTCTGCCATTGCAGAACTTAAGGTGCCTTTGCCAACTAAATCTTGAAAGCTGTACGGTATAGCCCTAAATCGCCGTATGGAAAGAATAGGACCATCCAATGACAAAGGCGGAATGATGGCATTCACCCTCGAGCCATCAGGCAAACGTGCATCTACAATTGGCGATGACTCATCAACACGTCTACCAATTCTAGACACAATCCGATTAATTACATGTTGAAGATGGTTTTCGTCCTTAAACCTTACATCAGTTGGCACAAGGCGCCCATTACGATCAACCCATACACTGTGAGGACCATTCACCAATATGTCATTGATTTCCACATCACCCAGCAACGGTTCCAAAGGGCCTAGTCCAAGAGTCTCATAAAGCACCTCACGAGCTATCCGTTGTTTATCCTTCAATCCTAGGGGCAGCTTTTCCTCAGCAAGCAACACATGAACAGTACGCTCAATAGCAGCCTCCAGAGCCTCACTACCTTCAAGCTGCGTCAAAGCATTAATATCCAGTCCTTCAATGAGGCGCATATGAATCTTGCTCTTAATAGCAGTGTGGGGATCATGATGACTGTGTAAACTGCCTTGCGTCTGTCCATAGCCCAGTAAGCGTCCGCTCAGCGAAAGTGCTGATGACACTCCAGGGCTAGTTTGAGATTTAACAACACTAAATCCCTGGGTATCCGGTGAAGAAATATCATTACTAATACTTGTTGTTTCACTCTTAAAGAGTATTTCCCGAAGTTTGGTCATCTGCCCTCTCTATATATTGCCCTAGATATTGGGACAATTTCATCATTGCTTTTGAGTACCCTTGCCTGGGGTACTTAAAAACTGCTGTTTGCCCTTTGGCAAGACAGTCTTGCAGCATCTTGTATGCATTGGGAATCTTCCACAGTTGAAGTCCACCAAAAAAATGAGCCAATTGCGTCTCAATGGTAGATGGAGCCGATCTCGATCGATTGACCAGGCAAATGGTCTTTGAGCGAGGATAGTCAAGATCATCAAAAATATTGAGCCAGCGCCTAGCTGCTGCAA
>JACQVM010000274.1 GCA_016209785.1 Candidatus Melainabacteria bacterium
CCTCGAGAAGGGCGTGACCATCTATTGGTCAGCTCGCTGACCGAGCGTGACCTCATGAGCTTAGCCTTACGTACATAGTGCCCAGTTGCCCTTGCTGCTGGAAATGGGTCACACGATTGTCCAGATTGCATTGGATAGCCATGAACCAAGGTTGATATTTCCAAGAATTAAGCAGCGCTTGGAATAAACCGGCTTCTGTATACGTATTTAGATGTGTCAGACAGTTCAACCTACGCAGGAGAAATTATGAAACCCTCAGTCTTAATTCTTGCTTCCTTGATAACCGCTGGATCCTTGGGCTCAGGAATAGCAGACAAACAGTCGTCCGTTCTGGGGTGCCCATCTTGCCCCGACTCTGATTTGTCTGCGGGTAGCACAAATACAAGCGCGATCAAGGAATCATCCGAGGCTACTTTCAAGAGTGACGTTCTCACAGCTAAGCAACCAGTGCTAGTCGATTTCTATGCAAGCTGGTGCGGGCCATGCAAAAGGATGGCTCCTATCGTTGAAAACGTATCAAAATCATATGGTGGCAAAATTGTCGTTGTCAAAGTCAATGTAGACAAAAACCCAAAATTATCTGCTCAATATGATATCCAGTCCATTCCCGCCCTCAAGCTATTCAAAAATGGCAAAGTCGTGGGAGAGGCAGTGGGTGTCACATCTCTCGCCGAGCTTCGAGACAAAATAGATCGGGCCATCTAGCAGGTTGAGTTCACCTGAGCCGAGTAATAAGACGTTCTAGAAAAACCTCACGCTCAACATCGTAAATGTATACATGCTGCTTAACTTGTCCTGGTAACGCAATACCACCATCTGTCTTCCCTGCCCCGACAACACGCGAACACATCTGCTGTGCATGCAGGTATTTCTTGCTTCCACTCGTACCCTGTACCATCATCTCGCCTGCATCATAGTTGTCTTCGTCGATCAGCATTTCTACTTCCTCCCAGAAAAGCAAGTCCTGGTCAGTTAGCCATGCTACAGCCAGACAATCAAAAGGATTAAAACCATCAATAAGCCTCAGCTGGGTGCTAAACGTCTGTCTCCAAAAGGCAAGCCAGGGACTGCACTTATCAACCAGATACCTGGCTGTCTCAGTCCCGTTACATTCAATTAGATCAAGAATGTGGTCTGTTATCCATACTTTGCTTGACACCTCAAACGGCGCAAACACCAGCTTGAGCCTGCAGTTAAGCAGACGACGCACCGCCTCTGGATCGTTCTCAAAATTTAAATCAGGATGAGATCTCGCATAATTCCCTGTACGAAAACGCTGGCCCCTCCGCCGTCCTGCAACGAGCACAACTTCATCAATCTGACTTGCTAGATCTTTATCTGCTTCCACAAAACTGGCAAGATTGGTGGCTGGTCCCAGGCATAAGACTGTCATGCGCCCGCCTTGGGCAATTTCCGCAAGCAGTGCTGTTGCTGCCGTATCCTTTCCAAGATCCTCACATGAACGCGCGCCAGCTGCTATCTTCACCTTCGCAAGTCCTGCCACTGAGCCCAACTCAGTCATACTGCGTTCAACATTTTTTAAGCTGTCGTTACCATAAGTAAGCGTAATACCACAAAGCTCTATGCTTGCAGAATTGGCCGCCATGATTATCGCAAGCGCATCATCAACATCACGCTCAGGAATCCCGACTGCTACGTCCGTATCAACAACAACACGCTTTAGTGCCATCGCGCTCACCTGCCCTCATTAACTGCTGCTACCCACTTGCGTGCCCATTCAGCAGGACAAAGCAAAAGCTTCGTCGCTGTCTCCAGAAGTTCTTCAAATTGAGCATCTGTCAGACTAAAGCTAAAGCCTGCTGCTCCTAATAAGCGCCGCAAAATTTCAGCCCCGCAATGCAAGGCTGTGCTCTGCAAAACAACCAATTTCTCATCAGGACCTGCTTGGACACTGCTCCAGAACTCCTCAATATATCCATCGAAAAATGCTACTAGCCGTGCCACGAGACCATCTTGTGAAAGCCCGGAGGCCACAGCACATGCCCACATGTGCGCACACAGCATTCCCACATCAAATGCTGGTGAGCCATGGTCACACAGCTCCGCATCGACAACCCCGAGTCTGCTATCAGACAATACCAGAACACTGTCTGTATGCAGGTCTCCATGCGTCAAAACACTCCACTGCCCTTGCTTGAAGGTTCTTTCAAGCTCAATGAGAACCGGCAATACACTATCGCGAGACTTTCTTAAATAACGCTCCTGCAGCCCGATGCGCCTCATTAGCTTAATCTCGCAGTTTCGCTCCTCTTCTGCCATTGACGCTCTCCTGGCTACCTGCTCCTCCCATATTGCACGCATCTGTGCCGGCTCTTTCAGTGCAAGCGTAAAAACATATGGCCGGTTAAGAGCAGCCCCTGGATTGCTAAAAGCTACTGAGTCCACTGTTGCCTGGTGAATCTGCCCAAGGAAAGCCCCCAATGTCTTCAATAAATCCTCAGGCTTGCTTCCTAAGTTGTGCCGCAACCAATCACCAAGCGAGCACAACGGTGCAAGATCTTCCATTATCACCGTGCGCTGGTCTTGACTGAAATAAAGCACCGCAGGCGTGCACACTGCGTGCTCATGCTCTATTTGCTTGCTGAGATGAAACCAGGCTACCTCAAAGCTAAGTCGATTCTCTGGAAAGATAATCGACGGGTAGCGCTCAAGCCTTCCACCCTCTGGAACATGTTTGACAACAAAGCTTTGCCTTTGCCCCCCTGCAAACCAAAGTTTCACTCGGCGCACCCGGTTTATATTGCCGCTTAAGTCTTCAACCTGCGCCTTCTCTACAGTCCTTCCCTCAAAGCCAAGTTCGTTGCTCAACCGCGTCACAAACCCGATGAATTCGGACTCTGTCTGAAGTCCGACCTCTGCTGCGCAGCTAGCCCTACCATTTGCTCCACCAGCTTGCTCACACACCATGGTTTCCTCACACTTCCTTATCCAACAACCCAATTTCCTGCAATACCCACCGTGTTCGGTAAGCCCTGCTGCCGGTTTGGTGCAATGTCCTACTCAAACGGATCAACGATTCAATGTTGTCAACATCATCCAAAACATCGAGGAACATTAACTCCAGCCCCAGTCCTGCACAGTTTTTGACGGTATCACCAAATACAGTCTCCGAGCCCCACTCGATGCCAACAAACATGGAATCCACTGCCTTTTTAGCACCGAATGCGTAGTAGCCTCCATCCAGGCTAGGACCCAAAAGCACATCCCAGTGTCTCATCGAATCAAGCGCATGCTTGATCGATATTACAGGCAGCGCTGGAATGTCAGTTCCAAAGACAATTACAGCTTGATAATTCTTTAGCAGCGATCTTACACAATGCAGCATACGTTCGCCTAGGTCGTCGCCCTCTTGGCAAACCAACTTCACGCCATGCCTTGTCTTAAGGTCATCGAAAAAAGTTCCCCGTTCATCAGGCAAACAGGCCAAGAACTTTTCTGCACCATTGACGCTGGACAAGCTCGATAAGCAGTCCTCTAACAGAGCAATGTAAACTCTTGTTGCCACTTTCTGTCCTAGCGACCGTGCAAGGCGTGTTTTTACTGGGATAAGATCCGGGTTCTTAGCAAAGGCCACACAGGCGACTTTGCCATGCCAGTCCGCCTCAATGTCACCCTCGTTTCTCATGTATCATTGCCTGCTCAATTCAACCTTTTATGCTCTAGCTAACAAGAGCTCTTTCCAGACAGTGGAAGAGATGTTGCCACCACAAACTATGACTCCTACCTTTTCAGCCGGGGTTACATCAATAAGCTTTTTAGCCACAGCAGCCACTGCCGCTGCAGCAGCACCTTCTATGATCATACCTTCCTCGTTAAGAAATTCCAACAATGTCTGAGCAATGTCTGCCTCATCGACAGCTACCCACTCATCAACAACCTCACGTACTATCGGATATGTAATTGAATCAGGATCAACATTTCCTGCAAGCGAATCAGCTAGAGTGGGGCGTACAAAGACAGGTCTAATTGAGCCAGTTTGTACACACTCTTTCATGGCCGGCGAATTGGCAGCAACAACTCCAATGACACGGACAGTAGGATTAATGGCCTTGGCTGCTAGTCCAAGCCCGCCAATTAAGCCTCCACCACCCACTGCAGCAATTATAGTCGTTAGCTCTGGGAGTAATTCAAACATCTCAAGAGCAATGGTGCCTTGCCCACTCATCACTTCAGGATTATTGTACGGAGAAACATAAATGCCTTTCTTTTCATTGGCCAAGCGCTGAGCATACGCTTCTGTTATCTGACACTCATCACCGTGCTCTATAAGCTTTACGTTGTAACTGCCTAACTGTTTCACCTTTGCTGGACAAATGCCTTTGGGAAGGCAAATGGTAACCTCGCTTGCCACAGACTTTGAGGCCTCTGCAACAGCTAATCCATGATTACCAGTGGACGCAGTAAAGATGCGGGACAAACCATTTTCCTTGGCCCACGCCAGACAATTAAGTGCTCCCCGGTACTTAAAAGATCCTGTCACCTGGAGATTTTCTAGCTTAAGGTACACACCAGCACCGCTAAGCTCACTTAGCCAAGAGCTGGCACGCAAGGGAGTCTCCAAGACACTACCCTTAATTCTCTTTCGTGCTACAAAAACATCTTTTAGATAAATAACTCAACCCTCCCAGTCCCTTAAATATGTTCTGAGGGTTATTTCTTGGCAGCAAGATAATGGAGCGGGTAGCGGGAATCGAACCCGCGTGTGCAGCTTGGAAGGCTACCGTTCTACCATTGAACTACACCCGCGTGACCAAAATCCTATCATAAGTTTATGCCATGAGGATACAATCAGTTGACTTCCGTCAGGTTCTAATGGGATACATCTTCTCCGTGCGCCTGAGCGCCCCAGCTAGTACCAATCTGCTTGCCACGCTGCTCTTCTTATCTGGGGCTGCAGCCCTCATTTACGAGGTCTCCTGGGTTCGTCTGCTGGGGCTTGTTCTAGGAAACACCACCCAAGCAACCAGCTCCGTGCTAGCTGTGTTTCTAGGTGGATTGGCACTAGGAGCATACCTGGGTGGGAAACTTGCTGATCGCACACAGGCATCTCTTTTGGTTATTTATGGAGCCCTCGAGCTAGGCATTGCTTGTGTTGCCCCATTGATAAGCTACGGTCTGCTTGTTTCTCCAGAGGTATTCGTTGCTATTTATCGTGTGCTGCCAGCTGAGAGCATATGGTTTACTGTGGAGCGAATTGTGGCAGCCTGTCTTATGCTCCTTGTCCCTACAGTGCTAATGGGAGCTACATTGCCAGTAGTTACCCGCTTTATGTCTCATCACTATGCTAATGTTGCTCATTATTTTAGTTTGCTCTATGGTCTCAATACCGCTGGTGCAGTGGCAGGTAGCCTAGCAACATCCTTCTTTGGCTTTCCTTTTCTGGGGGTTAAGGGCACAATCTTTTTTGCTGCAGTGTTAAACCTTTTAGCAGGTGTCACAGCCCTAACAGTCTCACGAATTGCAAATCAAGCATCTAGAGCAACAGTCCACGGTCAAGAGAACAAAACCTGGTTGTCTATAGCTCAAGTTAGCACCACAAAACAGCACGAAGATAAGCAACCTACAATAAGCAACGTACTTTTATCACACCGCTGCCTTTGCTTCGTGGCTGCACTTGTCGGCTTTACAGCATTGAGTTATGAGATTCTCTGGGTTCGCCTTTTGCGTGCTTATGTAAGCTCCAGCACTTATGCCTTTACCTTCATGGTAAGCACTTTCCTAGCCGGGCTCGTGGCAGGTAGCTTCATTTACAACATGAAGCTAAAAAGCCACGGATCTTTTTCAACAAGCCCCCAAGAGCAACTCTGGTTTTTGGCCAAGTCTCAATATGCTACGGCTTTCTTATCGGCAGTTGCTCTTATAATCCTGCCTGGACTTTTATTTATGCGAGGGCTCTTGCTTTTGCTTTCTGGCACCCATGAGCCTCAGCCAATTGTTTCCTTGCTGTATGAGTCAATCTTGGCAAGTCTTATAATGTTTTTGCCAGCCACATTAATCGGCATCTCTTTTCCTACACTAGGAGGCATTGCTGCCAGCCACACAAGCAAGGTAGGCAATGCAGTTGGAACCATTTACGCAGCTAACACTGCCGGTTGTATTGCCGGCTCTCTTGTTGCTGGGCTTGTTCTTATTCCTTCCATAGGTTCACAAATGGCCTTTGAGCTCACCATTGGACTGTCTGCTGCCACAGCAACATTGATTGGTTGCTTCTTGAACAAGTCACATCGGAGGCAAATTGTCTTGGCAGTACCTGCTGTCGCCTTTGGCCTTTTTGTAGCTCTAATGCCAAGAGCTTACCTTGAAACCACTTTTGCAGCGCTAACCAGCTCTAAGTTAATAAGCTCAAGCGAAGACACCATAGGCAGAGTAATGGTAGTAGCATACAACAGCTTCAAGCGTTTGTTCGTAAACGGAGAGTCTTACTCCAGTGATGTCTTGACTGCCAGAAGGTACATGAGAGTCCTGGGACACTTGCCGGTTTTGCTAAACAAGACTCCCAAAAACGTTTTGGTTGTGTGTTTTGGAATCGGTACTACTGCCGGTGCCATCATCACTCACCCAGAGGTAGCCCATTTAGACATAGTTGAAATATCACCGGCTGTTTTGCAGCATGCCAAGCTATTTCGTGCCACCAATTACGATGTACTGAATAATCCTAAGGTATCTTGTTATCTAGATGATGGAAGAAATTACCTGTTGCGCACAGACAAAAAGTACGATGTTATTTCCTTTGAGCCACCACCACCTTGTGATGCAGGGGTAGTAAGCCTGTACTCGCAAGAGTTTTATGTGCTCTTAAAAAACCACTTAAACCCTGGTGGCATTGTTTGTCAGTGGATGCCCATGCAGCTTGAGTCAGCCACCTTATGGAAGATGATGCTCAAATCAATGGCCGAGACATTTCCTGAAGTTACTGTGTGGTTGCCTAGTACTTGTGAGGCAATAGCCTTGGGATCATTAACACCACAAAAGTTAAGTCTCCAGGATCTTGCTAAACAAATCAACTCATCAAAGGCAGTAAGAGAGAGCCTTGAGGAGGTTGGGCTTGAGGATCCTTATGCACTTGCTAGCACAATTCTCCTATCTGGCTCCCACCTTAGAAAGTATCTTGCCAACGTAAAGCCGGTTACTGATGATAGACCAAGCCTAGAGTTTTTCTTGCCTTACGCAGGAAAAGCCATTCTGCCGATGGATCTCGAACCAGTTGCCTCAAATGTCACAGACTTATTGAGCTCCACAAGCACCTTATTGCCAAGCGAACAAGAGCGCCTAGCACTTAACCAGAAAGTAATGCACTTAAGCCACCTTGCTGCTACTTATCTGATAGCTCAAAACAATGTAAATGGTGCACGCAGGTGTCTGGAGCAGGCTTCCAGCCTCGTGCCAACCAACAGATACTTCGCGTGGGCTGCTGAGCACCCTCAAATGCGCTAGCCCCATTTGCTTAACCGATCTCGTATAAGCTCAATTGTAGATTGCGAGTATAGTCCAAAGACCTTAAGGGGAGTTCGTCCTGCTAGTTGCTGAACAAACTCACGACTTGGATAATCACAGATAATTAGGTTGGCAAACTTGAGCATGTACATGAGCTCTTGCGTTTCTTCTGCCAGCACAGTCCTCAATCCTATTTCATCTCCCCTCAAGGCTGCCATCACGTTAGTGGCCATCTTAAGCAGCGTCTGACTGACCGACACCATAAGAACTAAGCTTCCTTTGGGAAGTGCAAGCACAGCTTCTTGTTCAGATCTGCCTGGCTCAATATTGCACACAAC
>JACQVM010000275.1 GCA_016209785.1 Candidatus Melainabacteria bacterium
AGGGAAATATACAGCAAGGTTGAAAAAACTCCCGGCTGGGACAAAATGAACAATTTTGAGCGTGAGGATTTAATCAAGCGTCAACTTGAAGAAGCTCAATTTGCCAACAACATACAAGTTATTGCTAAATATCAAGGCTGGGTACTGTTAACCAACTTAAAGTTAGGTCTTGATTTACGAGGTGGCAGCCAGCTTTTGTTGCAAGCACTACCATCAAAGCTAGTCCCAGAAATAACCCCAGAGGTCATGCGTGGTGTTGAGACAGTCATCAACAATCGCATCAATAGTCTTGGTGTATCGGAAACAGTTGTACAACGCTCTGGGAAAGATCGCTTAATTGTAGAGATGCCTGGTGTAAAAGATCCCCAGCAGGCAAAAGATCGCATTGGCACAACAGCACTGCTTGAGTTCAAGGAGCTTGCCTTTGCGTCCGATGGTAAGCCATATTGGAAAGACGTTGGACTTACTGGCTCTGAGTTTAAACATGCTCAGGCACAGCCTATGGTTTCCGGTGGAACTTGGAGAATTGTTTTTGAGTTTAAACCTGTTGGAGCTAAAAAGTTTGGTGAACTTACATCTCGGCTGGTAGGTCAGCAAATTGGCATCTTTCTTGATGGCGTTCCAACAGATAGAGGTCCCGATGGGCGTCCACTGCCCATTGAAGAATACCATGGTATAACCGTTCGTGAGCCAATACTAGCGGGCAATGGGGAGATAACCGGTAACTTTACACGAGATCAAGCAGTGGATCTGGCAGTAAAGTTAAACGCCGGTGCACTGCCTGTGCCGGTTCGTATTCTAGAAGAAAGGACAGTAGGAGCTACACTTGGACAAGACTCCATCCAAAAAAGCCTTGTGGCTGGCATGGTAGGTATAGCACTTGTAATGGTGTTTATGTTATCTGTCTATGGTGTACCGGGGCTGGTAGCAAATACTGCACTTGTTCTTTATACGCTCACAACACTAGCTATTTTTAAGGGCATTCCGGTTACTCTAACACTAGCTGGTATTGCTGGCTTTATTTTGTCAGTAGGGATGGCAGTGGACGCTAACATCCTTATTTTTGAGCGCACCAAAGAGGAGCTGCGCTCAGGCAAAAACTTATACTCCGCTATTGAAGCTGGCTTTGGTAGGGCCTTCTCCTCAATTTTTGACAGCAACGTCAATAGCTTAATTGCATGCGCTGTACTGATTCTTTTTGGAACATCTATTGTTAAAGGTTTTGCTGTAACACTAGCTATTGGTGTGGCTGTGTCCATGTTTAGCGCTATTACTGCAACACGAGTGCTGCTACACCTGGTGCCTAAAAAACTAGGATTGTTTGGGATGAAATACGAAAAGAAAGCTGTAAAGCTGGCAACCAAGGAGGCCTTGTGAAAAAGCCTAAGATAGACATTGTCAAGTACCGCTGGATATGGATTGGCATTTCGCTGGCCATAACTATCCCAGGCTTGATTGGGGTTCTTTTATGCCTTTGGCAGTTTCATGCCCCTCTTAAACCAGGCATTGACTTTACAGGTGGATCTATACTCCAGTATCAGTTTGAAAAAAGCATTAACTTACAAACTGTTCGCGACATCCTTCACGGTGTAGGTCTCGAGGGCTCACAGGTTCAGGAAGCATTTATATCTGGCAACCAAGTAATTGTTATGCGCACCAAGCCGCTTGATGATGAGGCACTAAAGCGCAAGTTAGACGATACCTTACGTACAAGCCTAGGTAACTTTAAGCTGCTTTCTGTCGACAAGGTAAGCGCTACTGTTGGGCCAGAACTCCTCACCAGCGGGCTGGTATCGCTTCTTTTGACCTTTGCCATGATGATTGCATACATCTCCTATCGATTTATGTTTGATTATGCCGTATGCGCTATTGTAGCTTTGTTGCATGATGTATTGGTTCTATGTGGAGCTTTTGCCATCATGGGACTTACCATAGGCACAGAGGTGGACAGCTTGTTCATCAGTGCTGTTTTAACTGTAATAGGTTTTTCGGTGCACGACACAATTGTTGTTTTTGATCGCATCCGTGAGAATTCAAAATATGTAGGTAGCAAAACAATCAATGCGCTTACAGGGCAAGAGTACCGAAAAAACTTTGGTGATGTAGCCAACGACAGCGTAAACCAGACATTGGCACGCTCAATTTATACTTCTTTGACAGTCATAATTACACTGACTGCCTTATATTTGCTTGGTGGTGTAACCACACGTGACTTTGTTTTAGCAATGCTCATTGGGATTATCTCAGGCACATATTCTTCCATTTTTAATGCTAGCTGCTTGCTTGTGTGGTGGCGTGACATTAAGGCTGTTGGCAAACTAAAGCCAAAACCAGCCTAGTTCAATTGCGGGCACAACAGAGGACATAGCCATAACAGCAGGTCGGTTCAAAGGCAAGGTAGCACTAGTTACAGGAGCAGGCTCCGGTATTGGCAGAGCTACTGCCATCGCTTTTGCTCAAGATGGAGCAGCGGTAGTAATCCTGGACATCAACGGCAATGCAGCTTCACGGGCTGCCAAGCAAATCACCACACACGGTGGCACATGCACTTGGCTGCAGGCAGATGTAGGAGTTGCTTCTGACGCCCAAAAAGCAGTAAGAGCTGCTGTAGATAATCATGGCACACTGGATTTTTTGTTTAACAATGCCGGGATGGAATTTATCGCGCCTTTGTTGGAAACATCCGAAAACGATTGGGATAAAGTTGTTGGGACCAATCTAAAGGGTACCTATCTTATGTCTCGAGCAGCACTAATGGTCATGGCACGCACCGGGGGCGGTGTTATTATCAACAACGCCTCTGATGCCGGGTTGCGCGGGATTAAATTAAACGCTGCATACAGCTCGTCTAAAGCAGGAGTTATTCACTTAACTCGCTCCATTGCTTTAGATTATGGTGGACAGGGGGTTCGTTGTAACTGCATCTGCCCTGGTTGCATTCGCACACCGCTTTGTGAGCGCTTCAATGCAGAAGTTGGCGCGCGTAAAGGTAAGAGCGGGCAAGCTGCTCTTAAGGAATTTGTAGAAGCAAACATTCCAGCTAAAAGAGTAGGTGAGCCTGAAGAAGTTGCATCGCTTGTTCTTTTCCTTTGCTCACCGGAAGCTAGTTACATTAATGGCGCCATAATCCCCGTAGACGGTGGGCTAACTGCTGGAATGTGAGGAGCACCAAGCCCTTAAGCTGGGGTTTGACCTATCACAACCCGTTATTTCCATACAATTGACTGTAAGGCCGCCATGGCTTCCTTACGACATTTGATGTAGTCATCTTTTGGAGCCTGAAAGTAAATCTCTTGAACAAATTTACCTGGATTGGTGCTGTCTGCATCAACAAATAGCTCATACACATCATGCTGGATTTCTTTAAACCTACCTTCAATTACTAAGACTCGTTTGCCATTTAAGTCCTCAGTACGAGCTAAGGCAATGGAAAAATCTTGAGGATTGGCCCGATCACGTAAAAGTCCACCTGCCTCACGTAGCTCGGAGGCAGTAAGGTTGTGTGGTGGTTTAGCTAAAAGATCATGAAAAGCCTTGCTGTCCTCATCGTTCATGCCTCTCCCTCGATAATAGTGGCACAGGGCAACATCACTTTTGCCGGGAGGGCTAAACTGGCGGAACAAACTATTGCCTACCATGCCCTTTTGAGGAGAACCTTCAACCCAATCTTTAGGCAGCTTTAGACAACTAATTTGCCCTAGATCAACCACCAAGTCTGCGTTGCTCGGCTTGGAAGGCTGAGCCAATCTACGCAGCACTTCCTCCATAAGGTCGTGTGAAGCATCCTCTGATTTCACAGTTCTAACCTCAGATTGTCTTGGTACTTCCGGTGGTGTTGGTATTGGTCCCATTATTTTCTCCTACTTTATCCAAGTATCAAAGTCTGTGTGTTTCAGCATGAAAAGTCTCTCTTATTTGTCTGCCTGCAGCATAGCATCCTTAATCCACTCAACCATCTGATCTCGCTCAGCTTTGGGCATTTGATCGAGCATTTCTCTTAACTTCATGACATACGCATCTTTCTCTGATTGCTGCTTAATCTCAAAAGCCTGCTTTGCGGCATCATTTGGTTGCTTCACAGCAGCGTCTTGATTCCATTTGCTATAAGCATAGAAAGTAGCCTGGAATATTTGATCATCATAGACATCAGCAGAAATGTCTTTATGTCCATGTAAGCTTTGCAAAAGCGACAATCTATCGGTAGGTGGTAAGCTACCAACTACCTGTAACATTTCCTTGACACCCTTGTCATGTTCAGAGGCATCTAAGGTCCCTTCTTTTGCCTGCTTATCCCAGCGCTCTTGTGCTTCTTTTACTGCCTTAAGCACTGCCTTAGCGTAGTCTTGATCATTGAGGTTGCCCGAGTCATGCCGATGTCGTAAAAGATCTATTTCCTTAGCGGTATCAACTTGTCCATTTCGTCTGTTCTCCTGGACCTCCATCGACATATCCAGTATGGTTCTTCCGTCTTTACTGTCGCGCATGGACATAAACATATCGTGCACAGAAATACTTGGTTTACCTAAGTGATCAGCACCACTGGCCCACTGATTATCTACTGAAACCTTAGGAGGAGGAGGCTTATCTGTGTAGTCAGTAATGGTGACCACATGCGCACCACCTGAGCCACCTGCTGCTCCTGCACCGGAGTCACTATGAAAAGGCTCATTATTGGAGTCTACCAGTACGATGATCGGCAGCTTCCCTTGCTCCTTGAGCTTTGCCAGCTTTTCGTTTAATGCCTCTTCAGACTCAATTTTTGTGATTTGCTCACCATCATCATATTTGTCGTAAGCTAAGAGCACATCAGTTTCTTTTTGTCCAGTAATAGCATTGCTAACGTCAACTATTTGATCGGTCGTTAGCCCAGGGGAATTTATAAACTTGCCATCAGAATCTTTCTGGGGTTTGTCACCCATCATCATACGCTCACCAGTATCTGGTGGATTAGCTCCTTTCACTGGCTCGGCTTGCTCATAATGGAGTTTGCCAGTAGGGTCTACCTTAGCGTAATGTACATTTACTGCCGTCACTTCAAAAATTTGACTAGCTAAATCACGCTGACCATCTCCTGGCGGATTATTCACAGCTTCGTCATGTGGCCGAAGGCTCTTTTCAGGAACTGATACTTTAGTCCCGTCTGGAGCTGTATATTTCCCGGTGGTTGCCATATCAGCCACTAGTTTTGCAGCTTTTTCAGGATGCTGGGAATAAGTTCTAACTTCAACAGTAGCAACGTTGCAGGTATTGTGAGACCCTTGAGAAATGCTTGTCGGGTGGGCAGCATGGTGCATGACCTGCTCAGCAACATTAAGGCGTTGCTGTTTTTCAAGCGGGTGGTTGCCTTTAGCCTCCATAATCCTGACAATTTCTTGATAGGTCTTTACTATTGCCTCTGGGTTACCTTTCATTCTTTCCTCAAAGGTAGCCATGTCTTTGAGAAACCGTTGCTTCTCATCCCCTTTTAACCCTTGCTCTTCAGCTAACTTCTCTAAGTGTTTATGCTGAGCTTCAACATCTTTCTCTGTAACTACAGGTGCTTTGTCCTTTGCCTGATCACCCCTATCAAGAGACCCATCTGCACCCCTTGAATGTAATTGTGTTTGCTCGCCTGACTCATCAGATTCTGACTGGCGCATCTGCAAGGCAGAATCCATGCCGTCAGATCTCGAGTGCAAGTGAGAATCCTCGGCTGGCTGTTCATGTATAACCTCAGATCCTGACAATTGTATCGTCTCCGGCACCAGAAAGCCGTCTTTGTCTGGCACCATGTGGTATGAATTGCCCTCTGGATCTGAATAAATCGCCTGACCATTAATCTGGGACTCTGTCCGCGTGTAAACCTGTGATGGATCGTTTGTATCTGTTATGACTTGCAAGGGACTGCCTGCTCCAGGGGCTAGCTCAAAGTCATACTGTAGCTGTCTATGAGTCCCAGAAGCTGTGTACGTGTCCTTAATTGTTCTAGGTGGGTTAGACCCTGGCTCAAAGCTTTGGATCATTAAATTTCCATCTTTGTCTACGTCAAAGTTTCTTAGTGGAATCTTCTCCCCGCCATCGGACTGCATGTAATAAGTTTGTCCGTAAAGGCTATCTGGATTGGGCTCTAACGTAATAGATTGATTGTGTCCATCGGAAGTTTTAAATGAAACCTGGTCAACAGTGCCTGCATCATTGTAATGTGCACTGTACGACCAGTTGTTGTTCTCCATTGCTGTCACTCGGCCACTATCGTCTCTAATCATTTGGGCAGAGTCAGATAGACGCTCCTCTGATGCTAGCTCAATTGGCTGTACTTGCTCAATTTGCTCTTCTGACTCAGTCTTGCTTGATATTTCCTGAGGAACTATATTGCTTATATCAACAGTCTCCACCGTGCCAACCTTGGGCATTTCGGTGTGTTGAATTTGAATTGTGCCTCGCTCGTTGTATGTTAATTCAGGACTGGTTTCGGCTGGTGTTGGCAAAATCTGGGCATCTTGCAAGGCTTGCAACAGATTGTCTACGTTGTGGGAAAGCACATCGGAAGCCGTGGAAGGTGCCTCCGCTACCCGGAAGCCTTCTTTCAAGATTAAATTGACGACTTGACTCGCCACTGAGCTGGCAAGGTTGTCCCCTTGTCCGTCAAGCTGGTCTGACTGTGTTAAATCTTCCGGACGGAAGCTCATGCAATAAACCTGTTACCCTATG
>JACQVM010000277.1 GCA_016209785.1 Candidatus Melainabacteria bacterium
ATAGTAGACAGTGCAATCAAGAAACATCAAGACAAAGATTATGCAGGAGCCATTGAGCTTTATCAGCAAGCCATAGGCATCCGCCCAAAAAATGCTGGACTTTGGTTTAACCTTGCTGGTGCATATTACGCCCGTGAGGACTATGCTAAAGCACGCGATGGGTACAACAAAGCCTCTGAGTTAGATCCAAAAGGACAAGTAGCAAATCTATACTTAATGGCTTTAATTGATGAGCACTTCGATAGAGCAATACAGGCAATTGAGTTTTATCAAAAATATTTAGCCGCCGCGCCTAGCGGGCAGTATGCTGCATATGCTAAGGAGCGCATTAAGCTGCTTACTGCTAACCCCAAAGACACCATCAAAATTAAGTCTGAGACAGAACTAGCAAAAATCAAGGAAGCTGAAGACTCTTTCCACAAGGCTATCTCAGCCCAGCAAGAAAAGAAATATGAAGAGGCAATTGTACTTTATCAAAAGGCCATTAATTTGCAGTTACAAAATCCAGAGTACCCATATGCTCTTGGCACCCTGTTTCAACAAAAAGGTGACATAGATTTAGCCATCAACTGGTATCAAAAAGCCATTGAGCTGGATCCTAAAAACAAAGACTTCCCAAAGGTATTGAGTGCTGCTTATGAACAAAAGGCTGCACCAATTATCGAAGAAGCTGTTAAGAAACACACAGAGGGCGACCTTCAAAATGCCATCAGAGTCTATCAGCAAGCCTTAGAGATTGTACCCAAGCAAGCTAGGCTTTGGACCAACCTGGCAACAGCTTACCAAAATTCAGACAACTTTCAAGCAGCACGGGAGGCGTATTTGAAAGGATTTGATCTTGATCCTAAGGGTGAAGTCGGTAATTGGTACTTCATTGGTGCCATCGACGAACATTTCGGACAAGGCACTGCTGCTCTTAAGGACTATCAGAAATATTTGTCGCTTGCAGCGGCAGGCCAATATGTAAGTTTAACGAAAGACAGAGTAAAAGCTCTTTCAGCAAATCCAAATGACACAACCAAACTTCAGACATCATCTGAAATAAAGGCCTCCAGGGAAGCATCCGAAGCTTATGATCAGGCCATAAAATTGCAGCAAGCAAACAAATTCGATGAAGCTTTGCCTTTGTATCAAAAGGCAGTTCAACTCATGCCCAAGGAAGCTGCATACAGCTACTCCTTAGGAACACTCTATCAAGCTAAAGGAAACTTTGATGGTGCAATTGAATGGTACAAGAAAGCTGTGGCACAAGATCCAAAAAACAAAGACTATCCTAAGTTTTTGGCTGCAGCTATTGAGTTAAAGGCTGCACCAATTATGGATGAGGCCATCCAAAAGCATAGTTCTGGCAACTTAACTGGGGCTCTTGAGCTTTATCAAAAAGCTTTAGCTATTGCTCCTAATGATGCTCATGGCTGGACAAACTTAGCTGCCTTATACCAACAAATGGATGATTTTACCCGCGCCCGAGAATGCTTCCAGAAAGCACTGGATCTTAATCCTAAAGGAGAAATTGACAATTACTATTTCATTGCCCTAATTGATGAGCATTTCGGACAGGGCAGCCGGGCACTGCAAGACTACCAAAAATATGTATCTCTAGCCGGTGCACGTCAATACACCCAAGCATCACAGGACCGTATTAAGGTCTTAACAATCAATCCAAATAACACCCAAAGGCTAACCACGCAAGCAGAAGCCAAAAACATTCAAGAAGCATCGTCAGCTTACGAGCAAGCAATCAAATTACAACAAGAAAACAAGTTTGATGAAGCACTGCCCTTGTACCAAAAGGCTATTGGGCTCATGCCCGCCGAACCTGCTTATAATTTTGCCCTGGCAACGCTTTATCAGTCCAAAGGTGATTTTGACAACGCTATTGAATGGTACAAGAAAGCTGCTTCACTTGATCCTAAGAATAAGGATTATCCTAAGTTTTTAAATTCCGTCTATGCTTTAAAAGCATCCCCGCTGATGGATGAAGCCATTGCAAAACATGGTGCAGGCGACATAGCTGCCGCAATTGAGCTGTACCAAAAGGCTTTAGCCATTGTGCCCAACAACGCACATGGTTGGACAAATCTAGCTGGAGCTTATCAGGCTATAGATAACTTTGCCAAAGCTCGAGATTCTTATCAAAAAGCCTTGACTCTAGATTCGAAGGCAGAAGCTGAAAACTGGTATTTCATTGCCACCATTGATGAACACTTTGCTCAAGGTGCAAAAGCATTGCAAGAGTATCAAAGATACATAGCTGCCTCCCCCAAAGGGAATTATGTTGCCTTAGCTTCTCAACGCATAAAAGAGCTGACACTTAACCCTAGCAAAACACAAAAGCTAGCAACACAAACTGAGCAAAAGCAGTCGGCCGAGGCCAGTACTGCTTTTGATGCAGCAGTTAAGTTACAACAAGAAAACAAGTTTGATGAGGCTATCGCTGAATACAAAAAAGCTATTGCCCTTTCATCTAATGACCAGTCCTATTGGTACAGTTTAGGAACTTGTTACCAAGCCAAGGGTGACAATGATGAAGCTATAAATTCTTACAGCAAGGCATCAGCACTTAACCCACAGGAAGCATCATACAAGCAACTGATAAAGCAGCTCAAGGCAGCCAAGGCAGCTCCGTTGCTTGAATCAGCCTTTAAGAAACAGACCACTAAAGACAATATGGGCAATTATGATCTCCCGGGTGCCATTGCTGACTACGAAGCAGCACTTAAAATTGACGATGACCCCACCACAAGGCTTAATTTAGGCACAGCACACCAAGGGAGCAACAACTTACAAAAGGCTCTTGGAGAGTACAAAAAGGCCCTGACAATGGATCCTAAGCAATGTGATGCTTATTACTACCTGGGCACAATTTACGAAAACATGAAGCAGCCAGCTTTAGCACTTGCTGAATACAAAAAGTGTATCCAGTGCTCACCAGTTGGGTCCAATGCAGCCGCAGCTAGGGCAAGAGTAAAGGCATTGGGTGGGCCTAAAAATTAAAAAAATGTCCTAATTTCTTAAGTCTAACTGTATACTTGACAGGCCAATATTGTTGCATCTGTCCTATTGACACTCAGATCAAACCCGGGAACTTTCCAGTAGATACTGACGACCTTTTATACAGCAAGACTAGAGAACCAAGACATGGTCGAAGCACAAGGTGAGATTTTAGCTAAAGACATAACTGCTACAACAGCAGGTGTCTCAATTAATGGCAGCTCGCCAACGAGTACAGAGGCTATTGTCGATGGTGTGCCTACAATACAACCAGTTGGTCCAGCAAAGGTCTTAGTCCAACAAAGACAAGACACAAGAGATCTGGAAGCTCTAAAACTCCAGGTTGCCTCAGCAATAGCTCAACGTGAGTACACACAGATAATCCCACTACTCACGACACTTATCACCAAGCAGCGTCAACTATTAGGGGAAACCAACCAGGAAGTAGCTAGCAGACTCTGCGATCTTGCAGACTGGTATAAGCTTGCAGGAGATTATGCCAGTGCACATAAGCTCTATCGGCAAGCCCTAGACTTAAAAGAGCGTGCTTTGGGTGCTGAACATCCAAGTGTTGCTGCCATATTGACTCATCTTGCTCTCATCCATATGGACGAGCATAGTTATGACCAAGCAGAAGCATTTTTTAAGCAGGTTTTGGCCATTGATAGAAAGTTATTTGGCTCACAGCACCCGCTTATTGCCAATGACTTGCAACGATATGCAGTCTTGCTTGCTAAAACCAAGCGATTTGACCAGGCTAAGCAAATGTATGCCGAAGCCAACGCCATACGCATTAAGCTTAACCAATACCAGCTTGTCTAACAGCGGACACTACGACTGCGATGGGAAGTTCCCCATTGTAGGCAGACTATAAGCTTCATAAGCTACTGTAACTAGTCCCAGAGGGGTCAATTGCCGTGCCAGGCGATGTACAAATCCCGCAAACTGAGGCACGGGGAGCTAACGCAAACAGCTCTCCGACCGAGGCTCTCATGAGTCAAATTGAGGCACACCGTGAGCACGAGCGCTCACAAAGTTATTTAGGCAAAACTGTTGGAGCCATATGGCGTAACGACAATGAGTCTCTGCAAGAGCTTGAAATGCTTTATGCCCAAGCTCAGCACAAGTCCAACTCTAAAGACGTAGCAGCCGTTGCTGCCATGCAAAAGACCATCACTGACCATATCCAAGCCGACAAGCTGAGCTTATCTCGCCAGGATGAAATCATTGGCTACACGACAGGTTTCTTAAAGACAGCCGGGCTATTTATGCGCGGAAAACTTGGTCTAGCAGGCACTGTAACCATGTATGCCTTGGATGAGATGCGTCCGAAGGATAACATGGGAACTCAACTCACTGACATGGGGCTAGGTGGACTTAAAGGAGCTGGACTAAAGGGCATGTTTGCTGTGCTTGGAGCCGCTAAGGTTGGAGTTGCTACCAAAGGAGTTGGCTTAGGTATAGGCTCACGTGTACATGACTTGTGCCTAACACGCAAGACTTATCTAAGTGCTGACAGCAGCTCACTGAGTTTAGCTGCCGGTGCCAAAAGAATTATTCTCGGCACATTTAACAAAGAAGCTATGTTTGCCGATGCAGCAGCGTTTATGTTTTCACACAGCCTGGTTGCAGGAGCTAACCGCATCTCTCATGATGCTATCGCTAATCGTCCACTTTTATCTACAATGCTAACCGGTAGCACATTTGGTATGTCCAATGGCGCCTGGGGTGAGATACAACGCCAACAAATGACTGGTGAAAAGCTTGATATAGCAAGAATTGCCCAGCATAGCCTGCTTCAAGGAGCACTAGATGGCATTGCTGCTGCCCCTGGAGGACTACAGGCTCGCCGTGCATCTAGAGTAAGTCAAACATCTATAGAATCTGGAGGCAAATCACTTGTTAGCCCAGATGCAGCAAACCAGCTTGCTGAAAGACAAGTAGCGTCTGTGGCTAGCTTGCTTATAGAACAACCTGCCACGACACCGGCAGACAAAGGTAAGGATAGAAATGCAACCAGAGGCCGGCCGCCAGAGACCATGCTTGCCGATGGAAGCCGCCAGATAATAAAACCTGATGGCAGTATCGTCACCATTAAGCCCAATGGCGATGTTGTATTACAAACAGACGGTGAAAAACGAACAATCCAAAGGTCAGACGGCAAGATTATTGTTGAAAAGCCTGATGGACAAATAGTCGAGCGTCGACCTAAGAGCACAATAAGACCAGAAGAAAAACCTTTAAATGTCGCCAGCATGAACATGGAATCAGTCGCACAAAGACTCTCCAATCCTGCCAACACACCATTTACTTTAGATGGTGTTACTTATGCTTCTGTCGAGGCCTTCTATCGAACCCTGCCCATTCTCGACCCGGCTCGACGCTCAGAGGTTGCTCAACTCCACGGTAAAGCAGCTCTAGCGGTGGGTCGTGAGTACAGAAGTGTCACACACGGCTATTACTTAGGAGAGACATTTGAACTTGGCAGTCCACGGCATCACGAAATTGTCGAGCAGTCCATTAGGGCTAAGTTTGAGCAAAATCCAGAGGTGGCAGCTCAGTTTATAAGCACACACCCACGTCCTATAATTCACAACACTGGTCGCCCAGAACGCCAAGGCACTAATTATCCATCTCATGTATTTACAGACACTCTGACAAAAATACGTCAAGAACTGGTAGACAAACAGACCGCTGGCAGTCAAACTAGAGCTGATGCAGCATCGATTGACCAGGTAAAGTCAGCAGCACCAGCAGTTGAGAACGGTGACCAGACAAGCATGACCTCTTCCCCAGAAGTACATCCTAGGTCTGTATCCAGGATTCTGCGCGGCATTACACATCCAGGAGCCCGTGATGGCTTTAACATCAAGCTCTTAGAACGTGCTTTCAAAGGATTTGACCGCCTGGCCACTAACGTCTTAGGTTGGGGAGGGGACTCTATTGCCTTAGAATTGCAAGATGGAACAGTACTTAAAATTACCAATTGGCAATTAACACCAGAAATGGGACTCCGACCTTTTGATGCTCCCATTCTTGAGCGTGGCACTCGCCAAGCTGACGGGCAGTCAATTCAATATTTCATACAACCTAAAGTAGAGCCTGCAACTCGTGCACAGCTTCTAGCATTTTACAAGGAGCTGGACAAACATGGTTATTACTTCCGGGAAGGAAGTATAAAACAGATAGGCTATTACCGGAGCTTAGACAAGATAGTGCTCATAGATCCTTGGGCTGTAGAGAAGCTACCCGGCAAGTAAGAAGACACCACAGGGCATAATGCTAGCGCTGACCTAAAATTAGCGCCCACCAGGTCTCGTTAGGATACTTGCGTGGAAGCCCTAGGGCTCCAGGCAGTTCAGCAAAGGCTTGTACTAGCGGGATATTGTTGTTAGGCCCACCGTATGGTGTAACCAGGGCTGTGGTGACAGAAGAGCTTGAATATACAGAAGTTGTTCCTCCAAGATTTTCAAAAATTGGTTTCAATCCCCAAAGCACACCTTGTGGCCCAAAGAAGTCTGGATACGGACCTGCAGGACTTGGTGCTATCTGAATAGACAAGTATGAGTCTTTCGTTGGTCCGCCAGGAGCACCTGACGCCTCCATTTCAACATGCACATGTCGGAGCGATGGTTCAGGCATCCAGTAGTGTCCACCTGGTGCTAGCTCATGTTGGACAGTTGCTGTACTGGGTCTACCTAAGGTATCCGCTTGAGCACGTATATGTGGATACATTTGTGTGTTTGTCCAGTAATTCCTGCCTGGGGCTGATTCATATCGACCCAATGTACCCACAAGCACCCCATCAATTAGACGTCTACCATCTGCATCCACCAATCTGTGGAATATATCTCGCTCATATTGATTCAATAAATTTGGAATTTGCCGACCGGAAGCTGCATAATCATCCAAATAAACTACACGCTTGCCCTTGAGCCTCTCAACTAGCCTCTGTACTTCTGGTGTTAACTGTGCTTTCCTATTTTCCAGTTGTGATACCAGCATGCGCAGATCACTGATAGAGATAAAACTCTCTTCAGTCAGTCCATTTACCTTGCTATAAAGATGATTGACCATATATGAGCTTCCACTGCCTTCCATGCCTGTAATGATTAGCATGTTAGCCGGATCGTTATCAGGAATTGATCTGAGTATAGTTTCGTGTAACTGACGAGCCTGTTCCATCATGGCAGAGTACGGGTTGTACTCAACCCCATCACGCAAAAGTCGTGCTGCTGCAAACTGGTGCTCTGCGCTTAACCTGCCTAAAAACTGTCGGACTTGTTCTGGAGTTGCTAAAGGACTGGTCAACTCTTGGTACATTGAAGATTCATAGTATTTCCTATCGCCACCTTCCATGCCAGCACGCAAATCTGCCCGTGGTGACACAGCAGCCTCACCACGATAAACCTGGGCATTTGGAAGTTCTGCGTTACCAACTCCAATATTTCCCTCCAGAACTTGCTTCAGAGCAGCCTCACGACTTAATCCTTGTTGCTCAAGAGTCCGTGCTGCCTGTGACATTTGTCCAATATCTCTTGAAAGCACACACTCCAAAGCTTGCTCTCGGCTCAGTCCAGCTCGCTCTAGCTCTCTTGCCATTTCCACTAGTGGCACAAGCTTTTCACTTACAGCAGCAGTATCACCAGTTAATCGGGCTGACGCTAAATCATACATGTTAGGATTGCGACTAAAGCCATTTACATCAGCAACCAGGAGCGTGTCTACGCTACTAAGTACGGCTTTCTGAGCTTCAGTGGCATTAGTCAGATTGTCGAAAATAACTACATTGTGTAAGTCTGACTCTTGTTGTTTTTTTGCAAGCTCTGCTCTTACTTTGGCTAGCACATGCTCTGGTGCTTTACCAGCATCCAGCACTGCTTGAAGTTTCTGCATTTCCCGTGCTTGAAACTGCAGTCGTGCTAAGTTTGGCCCTGACAAGACTTCTATCTGAGGCTCAATACCTGTATTGGCCTTAAACAGGTGCGCCAATGCATTGCCATCAGTTGTGCCATCCAACACATAAACCTTTACAGTGTCAACTGGTTTAAATCCTGTTGGTGAGTTAACGTCTGGTTTATATATTTGGCTTAATTTCCAGGCAGCAATTTGCTCTTTGACTTTGGACATCTGCGCGTCCACGCCCCGGCTGGTCAAATTTCCTAAAGAGCGCTCCATAATAGCGTAAGCTATCTGGCGATCTTGCTCGGTGAAACCATCAAATAATTTCTCAAACTGTTCGCGACTAATTGGCTTATCTCTAAACTTAACCGCAATTTCCTCACATACTTCCCTGAGCCTCACTGGATCAAGTTGTTCGGGTATAGGTTGTCTCTCACGTAACCTTTGTTCAGCTTGATCTAAAAGCCTTTCAAACTCCCTTACTTCTTGTCTTGCCCGCACTGCCTGTGGCACCACTGCAGACTCTCCTGGTGGTGCACTCTCAGGAGCGGCTGCACCATCGGGTACAGTAGCCCTGCCTATCCCACGAACCGGGATAAAATCTCCTGGTGCTTGACCATCTGTCCTCTGGGCTTTTCGTAAACAATCCACCATGTAATCACGGATTTCCTTAGCAAACTCAAATTGGCGGACTTCTTCATCGTTTAAGCCTTTGTACTTTAGTAGCCTCGCTTCAGCCTCGAGCTTGGCCCGATCCTGGGAACTAAGATTTGGCTCAGCCAGGCGCCGTTGCAACGCTGTCAATTGATCGCGCTCGGCCGTACTCAGTTGCTCCGGATACTTAAGTGGTGCATCTTCATGGTAAAAGGCAATCTTCCCTTTGTTGGGGCCTTGACTTATCCTAGGCACCCTATCTCCTTGTGTCTGCAGCCATTGTTCCATCTGGGCGCGAATGCCTGTATGTGCATCATGCAATACAGCATTACGTTCAGCCAGGGCTGCTTGGGCTGCCGTCTTTCCTTTTGGGGATAACACTTCCAGTGCGTCACTAAAGCTTTTGTCTATTGACTCCACCGACATCCAGACAGTCTCATCACGAAAGATTGTCTCTGGTCCACGTATTTTAACTATCTTGCTTGCACCGCCTACAGTAGCATAATTGTCTATGGAATCACCATTTTGTACTGCTTTTGAAACCCGATATTGGGAAATCAATCGCTCTTGCTCGACAGCCGGCAGCGTGTGAAACTCAGGATCTGAGCTTGGGTCACGGGAAACATGCCAGTGTTCTATACCTGCCAGTTGCAATAGCTCACGCTCTTGTGGAGTAAATGCAACCTCCCAATAACCTTGACTATCCTTTACCAGTGGTGCTTCATTAACGTTGGCAATCCTGGTTATGACCGGACCATAATCTTTGGTCATGGTAATCATAGACTCAAGGGTAGCTCTCATTTGTTCGTATTTTTCAGGTGTAATATTCCCGCTTGCTCGTTGCTGTTCTAACACACCAGCAATTGTGTTTCGGTAAATCATCCCCATAAATCCAGGTGGTGCAACTTGGTGTTCTAAAATAGCCTGAACCACAGTATTAATCTGCTCTGGTGGAAATCCAGCCCGGGTCATGACCTCATGAGCTGCCAATGCGCCATCCAGGTGATGGGTGGTAAAGTTAGCTTTAGTTACAGCCGTAGCAACATATTTTGCTGAATCAGAAAACATTGATGCTAAAAGTGCATCTTCAATTTGGCGACCAGTTAGTCCTTCAGCTACTGCAGCATCGAGAACTCGCCCTAGCTCACCTTGGGTATGGATCCAATTTACAGCTTGATCAGGCAATATCTTGCCAGAGCCATCTCGCAGGCTAGCATAGTGTTCCCTAACTTCACCTAACATATCAAGGACACGAGACTTCTGAGCTGGTGCCAACTTTTCGTTTGACATTAATCTGTCATAGACGCTCTCAGGTTGCCCATCAGATCTTTTTGTGCCTCCAGATGCTCTTACAGCCTGAAGTTCAGCTACCACCCGTTGTTGTGCTAAAAGTTTGTCTGCTTGAGTAAGATCAGCAAACTCTGCCCGAATCCTTTGCCTAAAGCCACCTTCAACTGGGCGCCCATCAACATCAGTGCTAGCTCTAGAAGGTGTCTGAATACCTTCATGGTTACCCTGCTGAGCTCGTAGAAGCTCTACCATTTTGCTCCGTATTTGTTTAGCAAATTCATACTGCTCAATTTCCGTTTCACTTAATCCTTTGTACTTAAGGCCTCGTAGTTCAGCCTCAATACTTGCTTTCTCCGCACCGGTGGCTGCTTGGACTTTCGCTTGCAACTCTGTTAACCTGCCTCTCTCAACCTCTGTCAGTTGATCTGGATACTTGAGTGGTGCATCCCAATAAGCAATTGTGCCATCTTTATTGCGGGGAACATTTTGAGTCTCAAACCATTTCTTCAGTTGAGCTTTAGCCTCTTGCAGGGCATGTTCGGTTCTTGCCAGACCACCTTCAATAAGAG
>JACQVM010000284.1 GCA_016209785.1 Candidatus Melainabacteria bacterium
AATGTAGACTGACTGAATTTCAAAGCCTCTGGCTTCAATATGGCAGAAACTCCCATATTGTTGATCCTAAAGCCCTACAGCTACCCAGCCAATGGCTTACTCTTATTGGACGGCTGGACTTAGTTATAGGCATGAGACTTCATGCCCTTCTCATGGCCTTGAGTCAAGGAATCCCGACAGTTGGGCTTGCCTATGACCCCAAAGTAAGCCAGTTGCTTACAAGCTTTGAACAGCCAATCTTAAATCTTGCCAAGGACAAATGCCAAACATCCTGGACTGATACGCTCAAACACGCACTTTTAAGCCGAGAAGCCCTTTCCGCAAAGGCAATAGACAAGACCCAAGCGGCAAAAAATTTATCTTGCCAGAACTTTCACATGCTAGCTAGAATCTTAAGCAGTCAAAACAATTATTAAGCATTCAAAGTATTATCGCCCAACTCCCACAAGTCTCGCCAATGCGGTAATGTTAAGAGCCTTCAGGCACCACATGTAATGTCAACCTTGTCAGCCACTAACAGAGCACGCCAGCAAGTACTAGGTTATCCTGTCGACATCGTGGACGAGCTAACAGCTCTCGAGGTGTTCGAGGCTGCTTGGCATCAAGGCAAAGGGCTTCAGGTGATAACTCTCAATGCCGAAATGGTGGTAGCAGCCCAGCAAGACCAAGAGCTAGACAGGATTGTACGGCATGCCCATTTAATTATCCCAGATGGCGCAGGTGTTGTTTGGGCGCTTAGGCTCTCAGGACAAGCAATTGATCGCGTACCTGGAATAGATCTAGCCCAGGCAGCGCTAAAAAGGGCCTCCACGGCTGGCCGCAAAGTAACACTTATTGGTGGACGCCCAGAAGTTTTAAGTGCCTTGGAAAGGCTCTTACCAAAAGTTTACCCGGGACTTTTAATTGCTGGCATAAATCATGGATATTTCAGCCCATCTGAAGAAGAGTCCATGGTTGAAAGGCTAGCTGAAGGTAAGCCAGATCTTGTCCTGGTTGCCCTTGGAGTACCAAAGCAAGAATACTTCATCGACCGCTGGCACACATTCTTCCCCAGGGCAATCATGATGGGCGTTGGTGGAAGTTTCGACATCTGGAGCGGGGCAAGTACAAGAGCGCCTGCAATAATGCAGAAGTTTCACTTGGAGTGGCTTTATAGGCTTATGAAAGAGCCTTGGCGCTGGAGACGCATGGGTTCAGCCCTACCTAAGTTTAGCTTCCAGGTAATCCAAGACTTCTTGCGGAAGCCCTCCAAAAAGTCCTTCAAAAATTCAAGGAATAAATAATTGGTTTAAACATGTTTTTGGGCGGCCCAATACCCAAGGCCAAGGCACAAAATATCCCACTTAAGCTCCTTGCTCACCTGGGGGATGCAGTGCTTCACCTATATGAAAGGGAGCGGCAAATTTTAACGGCAAGATCAGCCCAGGAGCTCCACAAGAAAGTGGTTGCTCGGGTAAGCGCGTCCCAACAATCCCAATACCTAGAAATGCTGGCCGACAAGCTCACCAACGAAGAACTAGAGTTAACACACAAGGCTGGCAATTTAAAACTAACAGGCTATCGCAAAATGGGACAAAAAATATACCGCAAGGCCACAGCATTAGAGGCATAGGTAGGATACTTATACCTAACTGACAAATCCAGATTGCTTATTATCCTTGAGAACACAATGATTTCTCCAGAGACAACTGAGCACTAGACAATCCTTAAGCTTAGGTTGTAATGTGGTCTTGCCTGCCCAGACAATGCTAAGTTAGGCTTAACAGGCTTTTGTCCAAGTTGTTAGGCACCTCGGGGTTCAACTTTAAACTTGACGATTAAATCAGAGGACCTTTATCGCTGCTTGGCACGGTACTCCGCTGACGGGTTTATAGTCAGTGACGCAAATGGTGTGGTCACTGATTTAAACTCACCATTAGAAAAGCTTATTGGCCGAACTGCTCGTGACATTGCAGGTCACAGCCTAGCAACTGTTGTTGAGTGTGCCTGCACTGCCAATCATCGCAATAGCAATGGTGACACCTTTACTCCAGCCAATTTCTCAATTGCTACAGGCGACAACCCTAATGTTCACAATGCAACCTTAGTAAGCCGCAGCGGCATGGATTGGTGCATGCCTACCAGTCACATTGCTATAGAAGGAGAAAATGGTCAGATTATAGGCTATCTAACAGTAATCTATATCATCCAGGCCAACTCTGTACAGCAGGCTCAAACAGAATTTGTAAGCACTGTTAGCCATGAACTTAGAACCCCACTAACTAGCATCAAGGGATTTGCCGATACCATCTTAAGAGCAGGCGATCGCTTAGATGTCAGCCAACAACGGCGATATGTGGGCATTATTAAAGACCAGGCCGATCGCCTAACACGATTGGTTGAAGATCTTTTGGCGGTGTCTAGACTAGAGTCAAGAAAGCTGCAACTAACCATTCGGGCCATAGATTTAAACGAGGCTGTTCAGAGAGTTTGCCGTAATCTATCAGATAAGGCCAGGGATCATTGCATATCAACGAAGATCCCAGCTGGACTGCCTGCTGTCTGGGCTGACGCTGATCGCCTAGAACAAATCCTCACCAATTTAATCGACAACGCAATTAAGTATTCGCCTACCCACACAACAGTCACAATTTCAGCCAGGGACATTAACCTCAATCCAGAGATGGTCGAATTCTCAGTGAGCGATCAAGGAGTAGGTATACCTCAAGAACATTTGCCAGAAATTTTTACCAAGTTTAGCCGCTTGGATAATCCTTTGGTGCGCCAGACCGAAGGGACAGGACTAGGGCTTTATATCACTAAGTCACTGGTGCTTGCACTCGGTGGACACATAAGGGTAGAAAGCCACGCAGGAGGCACCACCTTTACAGTCCAGTTGCCTGCAGCAACTCTTGAAGAGCAGGCTGCCAGAGGTCGGGGATAACTATGATGCTACCAACTCCCATCATTCTTATCATTCACCAGGTGCGACAAGCTGCCGATTACGCCTCCATCTTGGAAAAGACAGGAGCTAAAGTTCATGCTGTGCCCTCCTTTGAACAAGCCAACGAGCTTTTGTCCTTTTTGCATCCTGATTTAATTCTCCTTGCCTCCGAGATGCCAGACGGTGATGGACGGTTGTATTGCCAGCAAATTCGGGCCACCTTAGTACAACCAAGACCAGTTTTAGTCCTTCTTCTTAGCTCCAACGATGTCAATGAGCGCATTCGTGCCTTTCGTTATGGTGCCGATGATGTGTTAGGCGATCCAATCGACAAGAATGAACTTGCAATCCGTGTGCTCGCCCATTTACGCCGGCGGCAAGAAGAGTTATCTAGTCCACTTACTCAACTGCCTGGTCCTAACATGATAAGGCGCATGCTTGAGCAGTGCCTTGTGTCAGATCGACCTTGGGCAGCACTCTCAATTGATTTAAGCAACTTGCGCATTTACAACGAAACTTACGGGGATCTAGCAGGCGATCAGTTAATAAAGGCACTGGCAGCTATTCTGCTAGATGTTGTAAGTGACAACGAGTTTGTGGGGCACTTAGAGGCAGATGATTTTCTTATGATCGTAAGCCCAGAGCGCTCAGAATCCTTGGCAGAGAAAGTCTGCTCTCAGTTCGACACAATTAGCAGACGCTTTTACCCACGTGAGGACATAGAACGTGGTTATCTTATAGCAACTGGTCACAGCGGAATTCGTCGCCGTGTGTCGCTGATATCTCTTTCCATTGGTATCGTTTGTAGTACCACACGTCGATGCCAAAGTTACGTAGATGTCTTAACCACTGCACGAGACTATCGTTATCTGGCTAAAGAACAAGCAGGCAGTGCTTGGGTAAGTGACTACAGGGCTAAGGTAACATCTAAGCATCCAGAAACACATAGATCTCGTATTCTAGTTATTGAACCTGATGGTGCCATGGCCTGCCTCTTGCAGGAAAATCTTGCACTTGAAGGCTATGTGGTTGAGGTGACCAGCTCCGCTGATGATGCGCTGCGACTTGCCCGCTTGGAACCACACCCTGATTTAATTCTTCTAGAGTCCAACTTGGCTGATCGCCGCCTGGACGGTTGGGACTTGTGCCGCATGCTCAAAGAAGACGAGACTCTTAGGAGCATTTGGGTAGTAATGGCTACTGCCCACCCAGACCAATCACTGGCCCTCGAGGCAGGAGCTGACCTTTATCTTCCTAAGCCTTTTGATATGCCATCTCTTTTAGGAGAAGTAAACTTGCTTCTACGCTCCCGTTGCCACACCACGTAAAACACCACAAATCTCCTGCGTTGGTCATTTTAAGTCATTGATAACCCAACTTATTGCAGTCCCGATGTTTGAGGCGATAAAGTCGGGATTTACTTTCCATTGATAGCTACCATCAATAACTTGCTGACCAAAACCAGTTGTAACCAAAACAGCCTTAGCCTGACAGTTTCTTGCTAGCTCAACGTCAGTGGACTTGTCACCAATTACATAAGCTCGTGCACTGTCCAGACAGGAATTGTCCCTAAAAGCTTGTTGAACCATACCTGGTTTAGGCTTACGGCACAAACAGTCCTGAGCAAGATAGGGCACAATCCCCTGCGGCAGGTGGGGACAATAATAAAGCCCATCCAAGTAAGCCCCTTCAAGCTTTAAAAGCTCGGTCAATCTTTCATTGAGAGCCTGTATATGGCTTTCTGGGTAAAAACCACGAGCTGCCCCAGACTGGTTAGTAACTAAAACTGCTGCCACATTATGCTGGTTAAGTAAACGAATAGCTTGTGCTGCACCGTGAATTAAGACTAACCGTGAGAGATCGGTAATATAGCCAACCTCTTCATTTAAGGTACCGTCACGATCTAGAAAGACAACCGGGCGTTTCATGGCAACCAGTCATTAGACCAGTTTATCTTAACATCCTGGACAATTATTACTATTTGCTACAGTCGCCCCAAGGCCAAGACAATCATGAACTGGTGTGGCTTCTGGAACACGACGGGCAAAGTTATACCTCGCTGAGATACATTGATCATGCTAGGATTGGCTAGGGGTTTTTTAGTTGGAAGATCAATGAGACTTCACGACGAAAATGCGTCGTTTCGATTTAACCAGAAGGGGCTCCGTAAATTTCTTGGAGACCTGGAGTGTGAGATTATGGAATTGGCCTGGAAGAAGGCTAATCCTACGGTTACTGTCCGGGAAATTTATGACACCTTAAGACAACAGCGCCAGATTGCCTACACTACTGTCATGACAACCATGGTACGTCTGGCAGAAAAAGGAATTTTACGGATTGTAGATAAGGCTGGGCTAGCCAATTGTTACAGTCCAGCAGAAACCCGTGAGAATTTCCTGCGCAATGCAGTACGTACCGTGCTAGGCATTTTTGTCAAAGAATTTCCTGAAGAATCAGCAAGCTATTTGTCCACAATTAAGCTCGACAAGACACGGCGTAGGTAAGCTTGTATACGCACAGTTCAGGGACTCTAGCTTCGGTGAGTCTGCCTACCGATACCATTTCGCCGTTAAGAATGGTCTTTGTTGCATTACTTGAGGTACAGAATTAGAAACAGTCCATGCCCAAGTATGGCACAATAACAGCCAAGCACCGACATTGTGTCACCCCAGATATGCAGACAACTCCTATCACGACACGAGTGCCAGCGCTGCTCGCAGGGGTCCACTTGTTTCTTGGAGCCTGGTTCTTATCGATATGCTTTCTGCAACAAGGTACAACTGAACAACTGCATTCCATGCGGCTCGACCCGCTTTTGATCAACTCTGTACCAAATGCGTTTCATCACTTCGCAGCCTGGACAATCGTCGCCGGATTGCTTGGATGGGTCTTTGTGGTGGCAGATCAGCGGTCTTATCGCTTGGTGCAACAAGATAGCCCTGTCAGGCAGCTGCTGCTTTATGGGTTGTTCGGATTCTTTTTGTACTATTTGGTCCTGACGAGAACATTGCAGTTTCCAGTCAGCTGCGACGAGTCATACATCGACTACCGATACCTGTACAACTGGATCAATGGAATCAGTTTCGACTATAACCCTGGAGAGAAGGTCCTTGGTTTCACGTCGCATCTGCACCTGCTGATTCTAACTCTTGTGGCAGTGTTGACCAAAGCCACCGATCTTTCGGTGATGTCACAAATGATTAACGTCGGATTTCAGATGGGAACGTACCTCCTTCTGTTTGTCCTGCTGCGCCGGCTCATGCACAGCTCATATGTTGGGTTGATGGGCGCAGCAATTTATTCCCTCTTTCCATATGACGTCTCGGAAGCGGTTCTTGGCAAGGAAACGTCACTCGTTAGCCTATTGGTAGTTGTCTCGTTGTGGGCTCTTGCTTCGCAAAGAGAACGGCTATTTGCCTGGTGCGCATGCTTGTTGTTTCTTGCCCGTCCAGAAGGAATCATATGGTTAGCACTGGCGTTGGTCTTATCTCTTACTCGTAACGGATTGAGGTCATGGAAAATCTGGATCGCTCCAATGCTCCTGGTAGGCATGATTTTTCTCGGACTCCTAGCGTACTTCGGAACCGTCATTCCACACGGGTTTCTAGCAAAATCAAAAGCGTTTTACGCTAGACCTCCTCTGCTGGCGACATTCCTGGTACTGGAGCGGCTTGGTAAAGGCAGCTTTGTTCCTGAATTGACGTTTCCGATACACTCTCCTTGGCTGCTTAGTCTCTACGATTACTTCAGTCTTGTGGGCGGCGCGATGACGTTAGTGACATTGCCCATGGTTGCCAAATCCGCACCATTGCGTTTTTACTCCCTTATCGTAACAACGGTCGCGGTAGTTTTCTGCTTCACCAATGCCTCTTTGTTTGATTGGTATTTCTGCTGGTTCTCAGTGGTGCCCTGCATGTTGATTCCATCTGTGTGTCGAAAGCTCATGGTCCCAACAGTGCGCCTGAAGAAAACCATCACGATGGCACTCTGCGGCTATCTCTTGTTGGTGCAGCTGATCCAGCAGCCGTTTCGGTCCCACCTGGGGATACCAATGTTCTGCTTCTACTGGAGCGATGCCGAACAACGTTTGCTTGTTTATCGACGCGCGGCTGAGCATCTAAATGAGCTTAACCACTCGGACGGGAGCACTGAGTCTTCTCAAAAGACCGCTGCTGTTAGCGAACTGGGAGTGTTCGGCTACTATTATCACGGACGCATTCTTGATCTGGGTGGGCTTCTATCGCCAGAAATGTTTCCTTATTTACCTCCGCCACCAAGTGCTCGCTGCGGCGGCTCACTAGCCGCAATACCACCGGCGGCCATACGCGCATTGAAACCAGATTACCTGACGACAGATGGCC
>JACQVM010000285.1 GCA_016209785.1 Candidatus Melainabacteria bacterium
GCCACTTCCAGGCTGGTGAAAAGGCAATAAAAATGGTTGAACCAGTCCTGGAGCGTATATTGTCGGCCCTGGTGCAGTAAGACTAGCACGCCCAACCACCATGCATTGGAGTTTAATTATGCCCCCAGCCGGAGCCGCAAACCAAACCATACTCCATTTGACCAAGTCTCGGTTGGCCTTTGAACGCTCCCAAAAGGTAATTCCAGGTGGTGTCAACTCACCAGTTCGCTCCTGCAAAGCTGTAAACTCTACACCCGTTTTTATAGCTTACTCTGACGGCTCTAATCTGTGGGACATAGATGGCAACCAGTACATTGATTACGTGGGCGCCTGGGGTCCCATGATTGTAGGTCACAGGCATCCACGAGTTTTAGAAGCGCTAGAGGAGGCGCTGCTTAAGGGCACTGCTTATGGTGCACCCTGTCTTGCTGAAATAGAGCTTGCCGAGCTTATTAGTCGCCTGGTACCCAGCATGGAGATGGTGCGGATGGTTAACTCGGGTACAGAAGCAACCATGTCGGCCGTTCGTTTAGCGCGAGCATTCACCAAACGATCACTCATTATAAAATTTGACGGTTGCTATCATGGACATGCTGACTCGTTTCTGGTTAAAGCTGGATCAGGTCTAGCTACCTTAGGAATTGCTAGCTCACCTGGGGTTCCCGAAGAGCTTAGCCAACTTACGATATCGTTGCCATATAACGATCTTTCAGCAGTTGAAAAAGCCTCCAAAGAGCATGGTGACAAGGTTGCAGCTATAATCGTAGAGCCGGTGGTTGGCAATTCTGGAGTCATCCTTCCCAAAGAAGGGTTTCTATCAGGACTACGTAACCTAGCCACAAAAATGGGAGCCCTTTTAGTTTTTGACGAAGTTATGACTGGATTTCGAGTTGCACTCAATGGAGCTCAAGGTAAGTTTGGGATTCGTCCTGACCTTACTTGCCTAGGAAAAATCATCGGCGGTGGACTACCGGTTGGTGCTTACGGAGGACGTAAAGACATAATGGAGATGGTGGCACCGTCTGGTCCTGTTTACCAGGCAGGAACACTTTCAGGCAGTCCACTGGCCATGGCAGCAGGGATTGCCCAACTTAAGCTTTTGCAGGCACCACAAATTTATCAAACACTAGAAACTTTAACCAACAAGTTAGCAGATGGCTTGAAAGAAATAGCTAAGAAGACCTCTCAACCTTGTCAGGTTGTATCAATTACAGGCATGGTGAGCGTGTTCTTCACCAAAGAAAAAATTGTTGATTTTGCTTCTGCCCAAACTAGCGATACAAGCAAATTTGCCCGCACGTGGCAGACACTCATGGATAAAGGAGTCTATTGGCCACCATCCCAATTTGAGTCAGCATTTGTTTCACTTGTGCACTCCCAGAAAGACATTGAGGAAACCTTGGCTGCTTTTCAAGTAGCCATGAAAGCTTAATTCGCCTCCGTTAGAACAACGCCCAGCAAAATTTGCAAAAGCTATTGTGACTTAAGTGTCCTGGCTCGAGCAACGGTTAAGCCAACAACACAAGTAGCACCTGCTGCGAATGCAGCGCGTGCCGCCTCGCACATGGTAGCTCCAGATGTGCAAATATCGTCAACCAGAACAATTGCCTTGTTAGCTAGCCTTTTATGATTGCCTGCAAAAGCACCAGCAAGATTTGCCCAGCGAGCTGCCTGTCCTAGGCCATGTTGGGGGGGAGTTGCCTTAACCCGCCTTAAAGCCTCTGTATCCACTGGAACCTGCAAAACACGCCCAGCTTCACGAGCCAAGAGCTCAGCATGATTGTAACCTCGAGCAGCTAACCTGCTTACATGTAGCGGTATTGGCACAAAAACCACTGGCAACCCATTGAGGCAAGGCATTGCATAAACCCATGCCTGCACAAGTAGAAATGCTAAATCATAAGCCAACAAGCAATCTCCATCGTACTTAAATCGATAAACAAGCTTCTTAAGAGAGCCCTGGTAGCATGCTGCACTGGCCACTGTCAGCACATAGCCCGGCAGACAATAGGTAAGCTGAGCTGGAGTCACGCTAGCCCATATAGCCGCCCGGCATCTTAGGCAAACTGCTCTTAAGGCAGCAGTATCATCAGGATTGTTCAAGCAAAGGCAACTACATAGACGGCAACGCTCAGCAAAGAGCAAATTTGTTGCCATGCCTAGTATTTGGACCAACTGTAACCAGCAAAGCTTAACTCTCACCTAGGTATCCTCATTAGCGCAGTGGCACTTACCACTAACCTAAGTTACGTTCAGCACTGCTTTTAAGTTCAAGGTTTATAATGGCTCTCCAGAAATCGCCTCAAGAAAATGTCACTACAACTAGCCTCACAAAACATCCTGGACCAAGCCGAAGAGGCTCTTGTGCTGCAGTACAAAAACATTGACAAAATTGCCCTGCTGAATCAGGCAAAAGTTTTAGAGGCATTCCGCACACACCGCTTGTCCGAGGAATTCTTTGCTGAAAAAACTGGCTATGGAAGAGCCGACGCTGGCAGAGAAACAATTGACAAAATTTTTGCTAGTGTTTTTAAGGCAGAGACAGCCGCTGTGCGCCTACAGATAGTTTCTGGCACCCATGCTATAGCTTGTGCCCTTTTTGGCAACTTACGCTCTGGTGAACGCCTGGCCTGTCTAACTGGTAGACCATATGAC
>JACQVM010000282.1 GCA_016209785.1 Candidatus Melainabacteria bacterium
GCATATTTGGGTCACTTGCAAAAGTACGACGCTCGCCTCGCTGCTGGCGTAGTGCAAGGGTTCCAAGTCCTGATTGCATGGCACCACCTAGCATTTCGAGCAGATCTCCTACATTTTCACTCCTTCTTGTTTGTCCTAATTCAAAAGCTCCTCCAGCAACTTCTCCAACTCCACCGCTTACTAGATTAGCTAAGCTATTGAGAAAGATTTTCTTGTCTCGCCGCGCCGAAAGATATGCTGCAAGTTCGTTGGCTTCACAGATTTCACGGTTGATAGCAGCAGTGGTGCCCCGGACTTCAAGCATGGCAACGATGACTTTGTCGGTGAGCTGTTGTTTAACCCACAACTCTTCTTGATCTGGTAGTCCAGAACCAATTTGTATATTTTTCAAACGTAGCTGTCCTAGTTTTTGTACAAGAGGAGACACACCCAGCTCCACTGCAAGCTCTTTACAGGCGGGCGATAAGGGCAATGGTTGATTGAAACTGCCATTGTTAGATTTGATGATGTTTTCCGTGGCGCGGCTGCCTGAGAGCTCCTGTAAACTGGAGGGGGAGGTAAGTGCGGTTGTCGAGTTGGGTGCAGTCGAGGAACCCTGGTTGGTAGATAGGACACTGCTGGCAACGTGCAGTGTCTCAGTGGTCATCAAGTCTATAGCGTGTTGGCTTGGTAGCAAGGGTTTGCCAGAGGTGTTTTGGGTTGTCTGTGCAACCGCGGGCTTCAGTATCTCGCCGAGTAGTACCAGATAAAAGATGAGACATGAACTGCTTGCTCTTAGATGCAATCTGTTGTTTGTGTCCACAAAATATTTACAAGTCCTACTACAACTTAAGATTGTCGCACAGCCTTAGCATTTTCAGTCATAGGCAATTCTCCTCGGCTCGGACCAGCGCTTGCAGCCAGAAGAAACCAAGCTGGCTAACTTATCATGCCGTCTCCCTTATAATTGTCGTTAGAGGTGAATAATATGGCTTAGATGAAAGAGAAGCTGGACCTCAATGGATTGGCAAGGATGAGTAGCTACAAAGACTATCGATTATCTTTTGATACAACGCCGGAAGCGGAAGATCTAATTTTTGAATTGCTCGATAAGAAATCACCTGCTGAGAGACTGCAGATGGTGAGCCAGATGAATGCGACTGTACGAACGCTGGCTATGAGCGGACTGCGCGAGCGTTACCCTCATGATACTGACTCCCAACTAAGAATCAGGCTAGTCGAGTTGCTTTATGGTGTGGATATTGCCGATGAGTTTGCCAAGAAGTTGAAGAATTCTCACCACAATGAATGAGGAACCAGTTGAAATAACGTTTCTCGTGATCACAGCCTTGGAAAGGCTTGGAATCAGGTATTTAATCGGTGGTTCACTGGCCAGTGCGATTTATGGTGAGCCCCGGGCAACACGTGATGTAGATATACTAGCTGACATCAGACCTGAACACGTTCAACCGCTCTACGAAATGCTTGAGCTTCAATTCAATATCTCAACGGAAGCCATCCAGAATGCTCTTAAGCACCGAAGCAGTTTCAATGCGATTCATTACCAGTCACTGTTCAAGGTCGATGTATTTGTCCCAAAGAATCGTCAGTTCGACGAGCAGGAATTTCAGCGGCGAGCTCTGCACGTGGTGGCATACGCCCCGGAAAGGCGTGCTTATGTGGCTAGCGCTGAGGACATCATTCTTGCAAAACTAGATTGGTACCGCCAAGGAAACGAAGGGTCCGAACAGCAGTGGCGTGACGTGACCGGTATCTTGAAAGCCAATATGGGTCGGCTGGATGTTCAATACATGCAGGCAACAGCGAGCGACCTTGGTGTGCTCTATTTACTACAAAAGCTGATTCCTACGGCATAAGCCGACAACCCTTGCATGGTTGGAAACTTGTGATACTGACCTGACCATCTGGTAGCCCGAGTGTCAGTTTCAGAAGAGGAGTTCAGCTGACAACTTGATTTTTCAAGGGTGCTGCACTCGACTTCTAACACATGACGACGCAGATCTGTTCACAAGACGAGTTCACTGGTAGTCTTTTGTCCAGAAGACGAGTTCAGCGAGCGAAAGCTGCAAAGAGTCGAGACGGGGTAAATATGCATGAGCGCGGCCTGCTCACGCTATCTGAAAGCGCGTGGGCAAAAGCAAAGAAACGGACAGATGTGATTGCTCCACTTGCTGCTTTGCCGGCTGTTAGTCGGCTGGCAGCTGAGGGAGCGGCCGCCGAAATCGGAGTCTCAGTTCGGCAAGTCTATAAGCTCGTCAGGCGCTACAGACTGAGCGATGGGCTTGTCACTGATCTGGCGACAGGCTGTCCAACAGGCGGCAAAGGAAAATCGAGAATAGCACCGGAAATTGAAAGGCTAATCGGTGAATCAATCGAGCAATTTTACTTGACGCGTCAAAAGCGCTCGCAAGCTGCTGTGGAGCGAGAAGTATGGATGCGCTGTAAACAAGCTGCGTACAAACTCCCTTCCCGCAATACAATTCGTGCACGCATCAAGAAGCTCGATCCGAAAATGATTGCTCAAACGAGGCTGGGTGCTGATGCAGCAAGAAGCCTTCATCCAGCTGCTGGAAAGTCGCCGGAGCCAAGTGGTCCACTCGATATTGTCCAAATGGATCACACGCCGGTCGATTTGATCGTAGTAGACGACTGCTCGCGCGAGCCAATTGGTCGACCGTACCTTACGATTGCAATCGATACTTTCACGCGATGTATTGTTGGCATGTTGCTCACACTGGAAGCACCATCGGCAACTTCAGTTGGCTTATGTCTAACCCATACAGTAACCGACAAAAGCCACTGGTTGTCCCGGCTAGGCATTACAGACATGACCTGGACTATGCATGGCAAACCCAGAAAAATCTTTTTAGACAACGCACCTGAATTCAAGAGCGACGCACTCAAGCGCGGCTGTGAACAGCATGGTATAGAGCGTGAATACAGGCCACCGGGACAACCACATTTTGGTGGCATAGTCGAACGAGTGATTGGCACAGCTATGAAAATGGTTCATGAACTGCCGGGCACCACGTTTTCAAATACAAAAGAGCGCGGTAAATATGATTCCGAAAAAAGAGCGGTCCTCACTTTGCGAGAATTGGAGAAGTGGCTAACACTTGCGATAGGGACTTATCACGAGAGCATTCACAGCGGGCTTTGGGAAACGCCGGCTGCATGTTGGCGCAGCAACATCGGTA
>JACQVM010000283.1 GCA_016209785.1 Candidatus Melainabacteria bacterium
CAGAATGTAACCATCAGAGCGGATTATGACGCCGGATCCAGAGCCGTGACTCTGGAACTTCTTAGGAGCAGGACTTTCTTCAAACTGCTCCATGCCCGGTCCAAAAAAGAACTGAAAGCCGCCAAAAGGGTGTCCAAAGTGAAACGGTGAATCTGGGATAGTAATACTGGTGCTGGTGTCTATATTTACTACGGCAGGGGCTGTCTTTTCGGCAATATCGGCTATGGTGGACCCACCAAGGGCCAATTGTGAGTTCAATCTGCTGATGTCACTGCCCGGCGCAGGTAAAGAAGATTTCACTGGAGCAGGGTTGCTTTCAAGGCTTTTGAGTTGAGTTGGTCGAAAATATTGACCTGTCCAAAAGCCTAGTGTGCATGCAAGTGCTAAGCCAACTAACCAAAACAAGCATTTGCTCACGTGTTTTTTTGACGTGACTTTTAATTTGTCACTCGTTGGTGTATCCATTCTAGTTTAAGAGAGGCAACCCATTGGCGTTCTTATTGTTGTTAATACATAATAGCGCGAACGTCCTAGAGTAAACTAGATAAATGAATCTTGCTAGGATGCTAAAAACAAAATTCGTTGCATGCGCTCAGGGCTAGTAAGCAAGACTTCTAGAATTACAGTTGACTCCTGGGAGAGGCTTATTTGTGTTAACCTTCGTTCAAGAGTCCTGACAATTTCTAACGTTTCTAAAAAGCTTGGTTTTGCTTGTGGATGCGTTAAAGCTAAGAGCTTAAGTTTTAGTCTAACCAGGACAATTAGCACCACAAGATGGTGCATGCCAGCAAGAATGCTTAAGTTTGCAAAGCCAGCCCCAAAGTAGAGCTTGGCAAATACCCGACAGTAAATGAAGCGCCATAAAAGATCTTCGCTGTCTTGATCAAGTTCTCCAAGAGCCAAATCCTTTAGCTCTTGAAAGCTGCCTGTTTTGCCGCTGGAATTGAGACGCACCGTCTCTGGTGGTTCAATCAAGCTTTGTAGGAGAGTCCGGGAGTTAAGGTCGGTTGGCTGATTAGCAAAGACATCATCTGGAAGATAAAGATGAAACAGGTAATTGATCAAAACTTGATCAATTACTTTTGTACGAGCCTTTACGGGAGGAAGTTTTTCTAGGTTGATTTCACGAGGAAGCACATTGACTAGATAATGACTTAATTCAGCTAGCGTCTTATCTATTTGCTTAGGACCCCCGACCTTGATTAAGCGCAACAACTCTTGATCAAGGTGCATGTATTCATTCCAGGCAAGAGGATATCCATCTATTAGTTGGATGTTGGACCAGTTCATTGAAAGCCCAGGAAACAACCGGCAAAAAAGGTCCCATTTTTGCCTCAATAGCTCAGTCTGCTCTGTTAGCGCTTGCCCAGAATTCAATAGCACGCCGGTGCTGGCAAAGCTTAAGTAGGTGTAGACACCTGATGGTGTTTGATTAAAGGTGTATGGGAAAAGTTGACACATGGCCGGCTTTGTTTGAGGACCATATTGCTGGTGAAGCCAACATTGATTTTCTTGTGTCAAAAACTTACATTTTCCATCTTGACGTTTTTCCAGAGTGTGCGTAAACACATTAAGCTTGGGATCATTGCTATGAAGTGGACGAAACAGTTGGTTGGATAACGTTGCTGGTTGTAGTTCACTGTAACTTAAACTAGATAAGCTAAGATGATCAGTATTAGTAATGGGTACTGGCCACATCAAGCAGCAATTACCGCAGCCAGTGCAATCAAAATTAATGCCTTCAGGTATGTGAATTTCCTTCATGAGCCTCAACGGCAACATACAGACACCAAGAAGCTAGTATAAACACTATCAACCGACTCGCGAGGTGATCATGCCTACAAGAGCCAGCATAGGCAAAAATTTCTGGCTTGTCTGTTTGGCAATGAGTATTTTTTGGTCAGGACTGCTCATAACCAGACAGGAAACAATGGCTGCCAAGTTACCTGTCGGCGGCGCTGTAACTGCTATTGGTGATAAATGGGCTGTTGTTATTGGAGTTGGCCAATTTGCTGATTCTAAAGTACCGACGCTCAAGTATTCTGCCAAGGACGCCAAGGACTTCTATGATTATCTGACAGACCCTACTGCCGGTCGATTCTCAAAAGATCATGTGAAGCTTCTTGTTAACGAGGAAGCTACAAAAGTCAACATAATGGATGTCATTGGCGACTCGTTTTTGCCTCATGCAGCAATGCCTGATGACCTGGTTGTAATTTATGTATCTACACACGGATCGCCTGCCGGTGCTGATATCCGGGGTGTTAATTACATTGTTGCGTACGATACGTTAGCCAGCAAACTATTTGCTACCGGCATAGAAATGAAGCAATTGCTCCGTATGATTAAAGAGCGTGTTCACACAAATCGCATCTTGCTTGTGATGGACACTTGTTACAGCGGTGCAGGCGCGCACGAAGGACACAAAGGGCTAACTCGCTCCAACATAAATGCCCATGAAGTAGCTCAGGGCATTGGCAGTCTGGTGATCACCTCAAGCTCGCCAGATGAGCGGTCCTGGGAATCAGACAACTTGCAGAATAGCTACTTTACCAGGCACCTCATTGAGTCACTAAAAGCAAACAACGGTCTTATGCCCATCGATAAAGCTTTTAACTTCATGCGCCAAAAGGTGCAAAGTGAGGTCTTGAAAGATAAAGGTGAGCTGCAGACGCCAGTTATGTCTGGGGTGTTTGCTGGACCATCGTTGGTGCTTGGTTTGCCGCCCACACTTACCAGATCAGCACCACAGTTGATATCTTTGCCAATAGCTACGCCAGGAGCTATACCCAGGCAAGTTGGTGGGGACTTAGCCTCTTATGCTGGGCACATGAGATTAGCTAGCAAGCTTATAGATGAGCATAAACTTTGGGATGCAGCTCATGAACTTGAAAAGGCAACAGCACTTAATCCTGGATCAGTTGAAGGTTACATAGTTCTAGCAGATGTTTATGACTCCCAGGGGCGTTGTTTAGAGTCTTTAGAAGCTGCCAAACGTTCTGTCATTAATGATAAAGACTCATCCCGTGCACATGAGAGGCTAGGCAGGGCATATTTGCGTACTGGCTTGCCAACAGATGCTTTACGTCAAGCGCAGGTAGCTGTGACCCTTGATCCCGGTAATTCTTTGGCACACAATCTTTTGGGATATATCCAAGAGCATAAGTTCAACCGCATAGACCAAGCGGAGCAAGAGTACCGAAAGGCCCTTGAGATTAATAGTCTTAATGTGCGGGCACTAGTTAACTTTGGGCTTTTGCTAGAGTCTCAAGGCTTAAATTTAGACCAGGCTGAGGCTTACTTTCGTAAGGCTGTTGAAAGCGATCAAGATGACTGGGAAGCTCACTTTGCTTTGGCTCACCTTCTATACAAGCACAGGAGCAACTTTGCCGAGGCTGAGCAGGAGATACGTAAAGCCATTGAACTGGATCCTGCAAATTCTTTACTGCATAGTGAGTATGGAAACATCCTGGCTGCCAGCAAAAGCAAATATCTAGAAGCTGAAGGACAACTGCGTAAGGGTGTTGAGCTTGCTCCGGATAAAGGACAAGCACATTTTATGCTGGCTGTTTTCCTTGCCGATCGTGTGGGCAGAGTAGATGAAGCTGAAAAAGAGTTTCGCAAAGCTATTGAGTTGGATGGCCAACTTGATGAGGCACGAGTTGGTTTAGGCAATCTTTTAATTGCCTACCGTAAAGTTTACGATGAGGCTGATAATCAATTCCGCAAAGCCTTAGCCATAAATCCAAAAAATGCATCGGCACATGCTGGTATTGCGCTGGTTTATGTGGACTTGTATAAAAACTGCCCGGGTGCAGAATCAGAGCTGAGAAAGGCGATACAGCTTGACAGTAGCTATGGACTTGCTCACTATCGACTAGGCGTACTTCTGTCTACTTGTTTTCGCCGCTTTGACGAAGCCAAGCAAGAATTTGAGAAAGCTATAGTAGCTAATCCAACAGATGCGCAGTCTCACTACCGGTTAGGCCAACTTCTAGCAGAACATTACAAGCTATATGGTGAAGCCGTTGAGGAATTCCACAAGGCACTAGCCCTTGATCCTAGCAACTCACACATACATACAACTTTAGGTGGTATTTTAACTAATCACTATAAGAAACATAAGGAAGCCGAAAAATCTTTCCGTAAAGCTATTGAGTTAAATGCTGGCGATTCGGAGGCACACTTTCGCCTGGGTGTTCTTTTAATTGAGCGTCTGGGTGCTAGGCGTGCTGGCGAGGCTGAGCTCAGCAAAGCCCATGATCAAGACGCAACCAATGAAGAGTTCAATAAAGCTTTTGAGAGGTATGTACGCTAAAGCTGATAAGCAAATATGGCTATTTGCCTTGCTAAAAGCTGCCGAGGAGCATAAACACGTTGTCTTTTCAATAATGGTTTGAGTCGTTCTCTTAGACGATTGTCGCAGACTACCCTTCTGGTGCCCGAAGTTCTTAGCTGATCTTCCTGAACCCGTTCATACTGCTCACGCATGGCACGCAACCGGCTCAGATCAGTCTTAGACGTGCTGCCTTTGCCGACAGGAGTTGAGCTTGTTGTGCTACCAACCAAAGCTATCATGAGCTGCCCCCAGAAAGAGGGACCCTTCGTGCAGTTGTCTTTCACTGGTTCTTTGGTAGTGGTTGGTGCAGGTGCTAGTGAAATTGCCATGGTGGATGCTCCTTTAATCTAGTCCACTTACAACAAAGACTGGCTCACAACAAACTCCGGTGGCTCTTGGTGCCACTTAAATAATCAAGGATGTTTAAAACTCGGAGCCGCGCATATTAACAGTTTCTCACGGTTCTATCAAGGCTGATAATAAGTTTGACAGTAATTCTGTATTGCCAAACTTATAAACAGCACGTCATGAGAAGGCTAAGAGTTTGCCAAGTCCTGATGGATCTGGCGTTTGAATAAAACAGGTATTTAGGTGGGTATATATTTACCGTCCGGTATTTAGGATGGACTACAAGTGGCAACCAGTGACCGCCGGAACTTCATGAGCTTAGATGAGGCATATAGGTACTGTTGCCTTCTAGAAACTAAAGCTGAGAAACCAGACCTATTTAAGATGCTAAGCTCTCTAAAGACTGTTGATGCTGCGTTAAGGTCTGCTAGCGGTCAACCAACATCATGGGTACCACCCATTTCCCCAGAAGCTTGGTCGCAAGTGCGGGATACTTTATTTAACCTCCTTATTACTTCTTTTTCTGGATTTTTTCTTATATATGCTCAAGACGATACCCATCCCCTGGAAGCAGGAGCAAAGTGGCC
>JACQVM010000287.1 GCA_016209785.1 Candidatus Melainabacteria bacterium
ATGATCATGACCTCCCCTTTGGGAGTAGTCATAGCCTGTTGTTCTTCTGTCATGCAGCCAGAAACTCCTTGATGTTGCTCACTTTCAAGACTTCTTCAACCAACTCCTGAGGCGAATGCCCTTCGTGCATAACGCAATTGCCGCCCAATTCGCCAACTTTTTCAGTTGCAGCAACAATGGTTGGCGACCCCTTTAGACCGCAACGATCACTGTCAGCACCAATGGCATCTAAATCAACTGTCCGAATGTACTTTTGCATTTCATCAGGGTTGCGCACAAGCTGCTGAACTCGCCAAGCACCACGAAAAGATTTATATTCAAGCGGATGATAGGAGTTTGCTACGGTGATGAGCACAGGCAGTTCGCAAACCAGCTTCTGATAACCCCCTTCAATAATTCGATCAGCACACACTTTGCTGTTTTCCAGGCGAAAGTCCTGGCAATATGTCACTTGCGGCAAATTTAGCCTTTCTGCCAACTGCGGCCCAACCTGAGCAGTGTCACCATCTGTAGTTTGCAACCCACAGAAAATAAAATCAAAATGTCCAGCATACTGAATAGCTTTATAGAGTGCATAAGCAGTTGCTAACGTATCGGAAGCTGCCAGACGCTTGTCTGAAAGGAGGAAACCACGATCCACCCCATGCTCTAGCACCTCCAAGAGGACCTCTACAGCAGGTGGAGGCCCCATAGATATTGCTGTCACCCGTCCCCCGTATGCCTTTGCGGTATGCAAAGCAGCCTGCAAGGCATATCTGTCAAAAGGATTAAGCATCCTCTTGGCTTTGCTACGGTCAATGGTGCCATCAGGGTTTAGCCCGGCTTTAGAACCTTGGTCTGGCACCTGCTTGACTAGCACAAAAATTTCGTAAGGGCCTGCCATATAAGTTTCCCGAGTCTCTACGCTCTAGATCTTACCGAGATTTCACACAACATATAATAATTGTTACGGCTCGTAGAACTCATTGCCCTTAATTGAACTCCTATTAGGCCTTAACTGCTATTTTGTAAGGGTTTCTTTGCTTTTTCAGTTGTGTCTCTTAAACTTCCCTCAGACTGCAATCGCCCAGGAACAACAACCCATAATTTCTTCATAGGTGTGGCATAATCACATTCTCGGTCCTTGTTCTGTTTCGGGTCCGTAGCATGTGAGAGGTTTGGCTCAATTAGGAGTTTTGGATGGCGCACGATTTAGCTACACCACAGATGGTTCACGAGAAGATGATGGAAAGTAATGGGATTTTGGCGGGCAAGAAAGGCATTATCTTCGGCGTGGCAAATGACCACAGCCTTGCCTGGTACTGTGCTAAGGCACTAAATAGCGCTGGCGCCCAACTAGCTTTTACTTACCAGGCAGAGGCCTTGGAGCGACGCGTAAAACCCCTGGCAGAAAGTCTTGGTGCAGACTTTGTGGAACAGTGTGACTTGTCTCAAGACACACAAATTGAGAACACATTTGCCAAACTAAAGAACCACTGGAACAACCTTGACTTTGTAGTGCATGCAGTAGCGTTTGCCAATAAGCAAGACCTTGAGGGTCATTTCGTGGACACTTCCCGGGAAGGATTTGCCCTGGCCTTAGATGTAAGTGCCTATACCCTAACTGCTATTGCCAAGCAGGCATATCCTTTGATGCAAGCTAGTGGCGGCAGTATTGTAACCTTGAGCTACTATGGTGCTGAAAAGGTTATCCCAAATTACAACGTGATGGGTGTAGCTAAAGCAGCCCTTGAAGCCAGTGTACGTTACCTGGCTGCCGATCTTGGACAACACAATGTTCGCGTCAATGCAATCTCTGCTGGTCCTGTAAGGACGCTTGCTGCAATGGGAATCTCAGGCTTTAGAGAAATGCTCAAGTACGTAGAGCAGCGCGCACCCCTTAAGCGCAATGTACAGGCCGAAGAGGTTGGCAAAACAACACTGTACTTAGCTAGTGATCTCTCTTCCGGTATCACTGGTGAGACAATCCACGTCGATTGTGGTTATAGCATTATGGGGATGTAGGACTGCCTGCAATTTCCAGCATTGCTTGAACAGCCCCGGCTGGCCCGCCACAACGGTGAATGAAATCACGCGCTAAGCGCCTGATGATGCCCAAGTCCTTTAGGTTTGGGACAAATCCATGACGCGCAGACGGTGATATGGACAACAGGTAACGCACAAATCTAAGTCCACAGTCGGTAAATTCGCCATTTTCTGCACCGCCGCTGCCCTCAATAATTGTCCCTACAATTGACTCTTCAACAGACACTGGACAGATAAATTCGCCCGGTCTGCCAACGTTAGGGGGATTAAAGTCCATATTTGAAGCATCACCATTATTCATGTCAACACCCAAGCAAGGAAATCTAAAGGAATTGTTGAGACAGAGCAGTATTTATCAAAAACAACTTCTTGGCAACTAAAGAATTGCTAAGATTTGGCAGACTAAATGCTATGAGGGTGAGATATGCAGACACAAACATTGCCCCGAAGTATAGAAAGCAAGGAGCCCGCACCAAATCAGATGAAATGCCTTGTCAAGGAAAACCTTAACGTTAATGGTTTTAGTTTAAAGACTGATGTTCCCAAGCCGCCACTTGGTTTTGATGAAGTCAGAATCCGTGTTCTAACAACCTCTGTTTGTGGGACAGACAAGAATATTTACCTCAGCAGCACCAACGAAGGAATTCGTAAAGAGATGCAGCGTTATGCTGCCAATAAGGAGGATTACAACCCTATTATTGTTGGTCATGAGTTCTGCGGGATTGTTGATGAAGTAGGTCCTGGCGTAACGCCAGATCGTTGGTCTAGTGTGCCACGCCAACTGCTTATAGAACCCGGAGACTATGTAACAGCCGAAATGCATTTATCCTGCGGGCATTGTCTTCAGTGCCACACTGGCAACGCTCATATTTGTGCATCCGTTAGAGTCAAAGGAGTTCACCTTGACGGATGCTTCGCGCAGTGGGTTTGTCTGCCGTACAAAAACGTAATTCTTCTAGGCAAAGATGGTAACACGACAGAAATTCCTACGCGAATTGGTGCCCTCTTAGATGCATTTGGAAACGCAGTACACATTCTTCAAGCCTCTGATGTCAGAGGAAAGTCAGTGGCAATACTTGGAGCTGGACCAATAGGACTAATGGCTACCTGCCTTGCCAAGGCATTTGGAGCCACCAGGATTTATCTTACCGAGACAACTGATGTAGATCGTCGCTGTGCTCTTGGCACCACTTTTGGTGCCGATGAGTGCCTTAATGTCTCACAAGGATCGCACGCACTTTATCAGTCTGTGCACAAACATGAGACACGCTGCAACGGCGTAGATGTCGTGCTCGAGGTTTCCGGCGCTGCCTCAGCTTATCAGGATGCATTTCATGTCGTTCGCAATGGAGGTATAGTAATTCTCTTTGGGATTCCTCGCGGGCCACTTTCACACTTTGATATTGCCGAAAGCGTGATTTGGAAAGGCGTTACTGTACAGGGCATATTTGGGCGCAGGATGTTTGACACCTGGGAAACTATGCTGCGTCTGTTGCGCTCTGATCAGTTTGATATCAAGTCCAAGCTGGATAAGATAGTTGCTCAAAAACATTACCGCCTTGATGAACATCAAGAGGCCTTCCAGGACTTGGCCCAAAGTAAAGAAATGAAGCTAATCTTTACCCCTAATGGACCTCAAGACTAGAACTTCGGCTTACAGTAAAAAGTCAAGGGAGAATCGTTACACATGGCCATTTCATCCGGCAGAGCAACAAGCACTCACTGGAGTTTAAGGGAACTCTACGCTGCCTTAGATAAAGAGCTAGACAAAGCCAAAGAAGAAAAAACCTATAAATACGAAGTTCCCATAGAAGGGGAACAGGGTGGTGTGGTTAGTGTACAGGGACATAATGTGGTAATGCTAGCCTCCAATAACTACCTTGGACTGGCCAATCATCCACGAGTACGCGAGGCAGCCCGCAAAGGACTGGAAAAATATGGCTTTGGTCTGGCTTCAGTAAGATTCATCTGTGGCACACAACCTATTCACATAGAGCTAGAAGAAAGAATTGCCCAATTTCTAGGACTGGAAGATGCAATTCTGCATTCTTCTTGTTTTGCCGCTAATGAAGCCTTCTTTACTGGATTACTTTCAAGTGACTTGGGTCAGAAGGACTACCATGACATCATATATAGCGATCAATTGAATCATGCCAGCATCATAGATGGTGTCAGACTTTGTCGTATTGCTGTGAAGACCACTGAGGCAAGAGCTTATCCTCACAATCAAGTTTCAACGCTAAACCAGTGGCTAGAAGAAGACAAGAACAAAGGTTACAGAATACGCATCATTGCTACTGATGGGGTCTTTAGCATGGAAGGTGATTTGGCCCACCTCAAGGAACTCGTAGATCTCGCCTCCAAGCATCAAGCTATTCTTTTTGTTGATGACTCTCATGCAACAGGTGTTTTAGGTACATCGGGACGTGGGACACCTGAGGCTCTAGGAGTTCATGGAAAGATTGATGTTGTAAGCGGCACGCTTGGAAAGGCACTTGGTGGTGCTTCAGGTGGTTTCATTGCAGGCAAGCGGGAGTTGATTGAATTTTTGCGACAAAAGTCGCGCCCCTATACATTCTCTAATACTGTGCCACCACCAATAGTATGTGCAGCAAATGAAGCTATCACTATGCTAGAAGAGGACAATTCTCTGGTATCACAATTGCACAAAAATACCCAATACTTCCGCCAGGAAATTACGAGCCTAGGTTATAAGATAATCGAAGGTGAGCATGCCATAGTGCCCATCATGCTTGGTGAGGCTGCATTAGCACAAGACATGAGCCGCGGACTTTTGGATGAGGGTGTGTACATCAAGGGACTCTGGTATCCAGTTGTACCCAAAGGTGAAGCTAGGCTCCGTGCCCAAATCTCAGC
>JACQVM010000288.1 GCA_016209785.1 Candidatus Melainabacteria bacterium
GAGCACAAGGCATCCATCCTTGTCGCAGCGGAAGAGCATATACAAGAATGGCAAAGGCAGCAAACAAAACCGCTTCATGCAAGGACTCTACAATCCATACCAGTCCAGCACATTGGAATCCAAGCCAATCGTCAATCCCAATCCACCTGAGCGGATACAGCCCTAAATACCAGGACAATCCAACAAGATTGAATCCAATCCCAAAGATTAGCCCAACCAATAAAGCTTCTCGCTTGCCTCGGCAACCAGCAATAAGCACTAAAAGTGGTACCAGACCACACCAAGCCAGCCACCAGAGGTCAAATCCTGGGACACAAAGACCAAACAAACAACCCCACCCAAGCGCAAAAGGAAGTTTGTCAGCAAGATGTAAGCGCTCAAGCACTCTGGTGCTTACACCCTGACCTATCTCATTGGCATCCAACAGGTTTTCTGGCATGGCTAACATTTCCTAGAACTACTGCCCAAACAACCTTATCCTGAAGCTGTAAGAAAGCTTACCAGGCGCTTACGCTTAATAGGTTCTCACATGAAAGGTGACTAAGCTGCCACATTCAGATGTTAGACCTCTTGATAAGCAGGGAAAGAACACACTAGAACCAAATTGTGTCCGGCTGACTAAGTAAATCATCTTTGTTTGAGCAATTAACTTCCTGGGGCAATAACATAACAGCGGCTCACCAAGGGCAATGAAGCTCATATACCAAAACAGAACACCACAAGGGGTCTCCATAGCAGAGGCTGCAGCCTCGCTTGGGCTGCTTTTGCCACTAGTAATACTTGTGGTGTTTGTAATTCTTGAGGCTAGTTACGCCTACCTAATCAAAACTTCTTTATCCCAAGCAGCACGACAAGCTGCACGAGATTTAGCTATAGCTTACGGGCAGAACAGTCAAGTTGCCACGAGTCGAGCTCTTCAAGACTCGATGGTCTTTAGCAATATTCAAATTTCAAAAATGGTCACCAGCACACAACAGTTTGACAACCCTGTGTTTAACGCTGCTGCCGATCCACCAACTGTATCAGTTACAGTTCGCTATTTAAGTGGTCAATATGGGCTTCCAGTCTTTCCTAATCCAGATCCACTAAACCTCGGCAGCAGTTTTATCATCACAGCTTCATCCACTTATAGGCTTGAATAAGCCCAGGAGAACTAAGTCATGTTTTTTCTTAAATTACAGGTATCTAGAGCCCCCAAAGGCTCACTAGGGGCAGTCTTGTTTGGTATTGTCCTGTTTGCAATTCTAGGGATAGGCGCATTTGCCTTAGACTTTGCCCATGTCCTTACTGTTCAGAGCGAGTTACAAAATGCTACAGACGCAGCAGCACTAGCTGGCGCACAAGACTTGACCACCAATTTTGACAACGTAGTCCCACGTGCCTTACAAGTTGCCAGCTCCAATCGAGCTGATGGTAAAGCAGTGTCCAACCAGTCACCTGGTGCCATCATTACCGTCAACCCTATACCGCCTAATCTACCTCTAGACACCGGCTCGGTAACGGTAACAGCTTCTATGAGCATACGCCATATGCTAGCACCCATCTTTGGACGAACTGTCGATACACTTGTGTCCCAATCCACTGCTGGGTCATCTGGTTCCTTAAATAGACTAGGAAGCAATCAAGCCTTTCCCTTGGCTGTAAGCCTCGATGCAGTCCCTAGAAACAACAATATAGACGGCCAACCGCTCTATAGCCGGCAGCTTGGAGACACAGTAGACTTTTACATAAACTCCCAACAAGTAAAAAATGCTTCTTTTACCTCCTTTACTGAGTGTTCAAGTAATGCAAATTACATAAAAGGTGCTGTGGCGCAAAGCCTAGGTCTAGAGCCTGTTCAGCCTGGCTTTATTCCTTCCATTCAAGTTGGCGATTCAATTAACATAAACAATGGCGTGGTGGGACAAAAACACCTGGCTAGATCACCTCAGTTTGAAGCATTAACTAGCCAACCAATTCTTATTTTGCCAGTCATAACAGGCACCCCGCCTTACAATCAAAGCCGCCAGGTTGTTGGTTTTATTGGCGTGCGGGTAACAACCGTAACCATTAATCAATCTGGTGGAGAGGTTGAGACCATCACTGGGACCCTGGTAAGGCAATTAGCCCGTGGCAGAGGCGGTCCTACCGGTCAAACAGGCAGCCCTGTGGCTGATGCAGCCTTGTTAGATCTTTCTGCGTCACCATTAAGACTACTTGCAAACAATCCTTAAGAAAGCTCCACAAACCAAGTGGGTTTTTTGGCCAATACTGTTCGGATAAGCATATCTTGGGCGCTGGAGCGCCGGCTTCCAGCCGGCAAGATGCGAGCGCTTCCGTGAGCGCCTCCTAACGGCAGTATTGAGTTTTTAGCCTGTCCAGTTGGACAGGCTTTTTTCCAATTGATTAGTTGGAAAGATCTCACTCAAAATTAAGTTAGCAACACACAATGGCTTATGGAACCAGGCTATGCAGATTAGTTTTACTAGGAAACACAAAGGCGTGGCTATAGCTGAAACAGGGGCATCACTGACCATACTCTTGCCCTTAGCTTTGCTCATTGCCTTTATGATTCTAGAGACAAGCTACGCTTACTTAATCAAAAGTTGCCTCTCTCAAGCTGCCTGCATGGCAGCACGAGACTTGAGCATTGCCTATGGAGAAAACCAATCTGTTGCTACAAGTCGCAGCCTACAAGATGCCATGGTATTTGACAGCATTCGCATCAGCAAGATCATAGCCGCCTCACCACAGTTTGATAACCCGACCTTTGCCACCGGAGCCAATCCACCTACTGTATCTGTGACCGTCCGTTACCTAAGCGGCCAATATGGGCTTCCAACCTTCCCTAACCCCGATCCACTTATGCTCGGCACAAGCTTTGTCATTACAGCAACTTCTACATATCGTCTTGAGTAACTGGAGCAAGTCTCATGCTGTTATCTAGACTACCAAAACCATCATTTCGTACTCAGCATGGCTCGTTAGCTGCTGTGTTTTTAGCGTTATTTACCATAATGAGCCTAGCATTAGGCACGCTAGCAGTTGATGTAGCCCATGTTACAACTGTTAAATGCGAGTTGCAAAATGCTGTGGATGCTGCAGCTTTAGGTGGTGCTCAAGATCTTATTGAAGATTACGATAGCATCCCGGCCCGTGCACTAAACATCGCCAACAACAACAAGGCAGATGGTAGAGCAGTTTCCAACAACTCACCTAACACGATAGTAACTGTTTATCCAATACCGCCTAGCCAAACTGATACCGGTTCAGTCCAGGTTAGTGCTCAGATGACCATCAACCACCTGCTTGCTCCTATTATTGGACGGACAAATGATGTTATTTATGCTAGTTCTTTAGCTGGAGGCTCCGGTACCCTTAACCAGCTCAATGGAGACCAAGCATTTCCACTGGCTGTTAGCATAGATGCTATCCCCCAAAAGCTCGTTGGCGACCCTCCTGGCATACCCTTATACCAGCGCCAGGTTGGTCAATCCGTTGAGTTTTACATTAACTCCCAACAAGTAAAAAATGCTGCTTTTACTTCCTTTACTGAATCCTCAGCTAATGCAAATTACATAAAAGATGCAATTGATCAATCACTTGGTTTAGCACCAGTTGAGCCTGGTTTTATTCCTAGCATTACTGTCAATGACGAAATTAACCTCAACAATGGGGTGGTTGGACAAAAGAAGCTTGCTGACTCACCCCAGCTCGACGCTCTTCTAGCCCAACCACTTTTAATCCTCCCGGTAATTAGCGGTACACCACCATACAATCAAAGCCGTCCAGTCATAGGCTTTATAGGCGTTAAGGTAACAGCGGTAGAAGTAAACGGCTCTGGAGGTGAAGTAGAAACTATCACCTGCACCATAGTCAAGGCCATTGGACGCGGCCGCGGTGGACCTACAGGATTAACTGGAGACGCAAGCGTTGACCAAGGGATGATAACGCTATCTATTGGTCCGGTAAGGCTCTTAAGTGATTAGTTTGGCTTGAGCTTAAGTGCTAGACTTCTGAGTTAAGCGATGCTGCCTATGCTTTGTGCAAAGCTAGCAGTTTGAGGTGTGACCTTGCCTAACCAAGCTCCGCAACGCATACTAGGCATTGATCCGGGAACAGCCAAAGCTGGTTATGGTGTTCTTGATTGCCTCAATAAAACTTTCTTCCAGCATATTGCTTGCGGGGTAATTACTACTCCTAAAGAGCTACCCATGGGTGAGCGCTTGGCCATAATCCGCAATGATCTTATAAGTCTTATTGATGAGCATAAACCTCATGTTGTGGCAGTAGAGTCAATTTTCTTTTTTAAGAATGCAAAAACCTTAGTTCCTGTAGCCCAAGCTAGGGGAGTAATTTTAGAAGTTGCTGCCAGTTTTGGTTTAGCTACCTTTGAATACACTCCAATGCAGGTCAAGCTGACATTAGCTGGCTTTGGGCAAGCTGATAAGAAGTTGGTGCAGTTTAGTGTAGCCAAGCTCCTCAATGAAACGCACATTATAAAACCCGATGATGCTGCCGATGCCATGGCCATAGCAATTTGTCATGCCCGCATGTCTGTGTAAATAACAAACTCGAGGGACTCACCTAAGCAAAGACCTCGCCCATATGGGCGAGGTCTTTGCTTTATATATGCATGTAGCCTATCTTAGAATTCGCCCATGCCAGCTCCTGACGGCATAGGAGTCTTCTTTTCTTCCGGCACGTCTACCACCAGAGCCTCTGTTGTAAGGAACATAGCAGCAATGGAGGCAGCATTTTGCAGCGCGCAGCGCTCAACCTTAGCAGGATCAATAATTCCAGCTTTGGTCATATCCACATACTCAAATGTTTGAGCATTAAAGCCCCAACCTTCTTTCTGCTCCTTAACACGCTCGACAACCACTTCGCCCGACAGACCAGCATTGTCAGCAATTTGACGCACAGGGGCCTCAAAGCACTTGAGCACAATTTCAAAGCCTGTCTTCTCGTCTCCTTGAAGGGAATTCCTGTACTTCTCCATGGCCTTGGTGAGGTTTAGCAAGGTTGTCCCGCCGCCGGGCACAAACCCTTCCTCAACAGCAGCCCGGGTCGCATTCAGGGCATCCTCAAAGCGCAGCTTACGGTCCTTAAGCTCGGTCTCAGTGGCTGCACCAACCTTAATAACAGCAACACCACCAGCTAGCTTAGCCAGACGTTCTTGTAGCTTCTCTTTGTCAAATTCAGAGTCAGACTCTTCAATCTGGCGCTTAATAACCTTGATGCGCTTTTGTACTTCTTCGGAAGTTTCCTTGCCAGCTACAATCGTAGTCTTGTCTTTGTTGATGCGGACTTGACGTGCCTTGCCGAGCATTTCCACGGATACATTCTCTAGTTTTGTTCCACGCTCTTCAGACACAAC
>JACQVM010000295.1 GCA_016209785.1 Candidatus Melainabacteria bacterium
AACCACAGGAGATCGCCCTAACCGGCGAGCTAAACACCTCACAAGACTTCCAAATAGAGGGAAGACACCTTGGGACAAAACAATCCTGTTGGGGTTCACCGAAATGCCACGAGTTGATTGCAGATAAGAGACAATTCTATCTTTCACGGCACCTGGCAAACCTTCATAAGGGGGCTCGAGGAATCCCTTGAGGATCCCCTTAACGAGCAAATCAGGCACCGGCGCTTCAAACTCACCATAATCAAGACGAATGATCCCTTTAGTTTGCAAGTCAATTGGCTTCTCCGCAAAAATAGGATCAGATGCCACCTTAGCAAAGGATTCCGTAAGACCACTAGTAGTAGCAGGCACCTCCAAATGCTGCGGTAACTCACCGCTGGGAAATGAAAATGAAAGAAGGTCCTCCAAAAGCCATTCATAGAATTGTTGCGAGGGATAGCTAATCCGTGAGTATGTAAGCTCAGCACCAACTGCAAGATAGCGAGCCCACATCTTAGGAGCATTTACAAAAAAACTGAGCTCAAGATCCGGATAGACTTCATTTCTTACCAGGCCATACACAATAAGCAAGTTGGGTGGCAATTCAAGTTGACTTGTAAGTCTTAATAGAACATTGGAATTTAAGTTGGAGCTAAATTCCAGATTAGCTGAATCATCCACTACATACCAACGCTCAGGATGCTTGGCAGCTTGCTTGCACAACAGATCTGCAATGATGGGCGAGGGTCGGTCAAGTTGATAGGGGGAAATAATGCTTACAGCAGGACGCAAAAGTTCGTCAAGCTCCAACAGTTCAGAAAGATCATCATTGCCCACCACCACATCCAATCCTAAGCCGGATGCAACTTCTTGATAGATCGGCTCCATAGACTGAGATAAGAGAATCCTTTGTCCAGAATCTGTCAACATCGACAAAGCAATGGCCACAAGCTGTGCACGCTCCGGTCCAACAAAGCCCTCAGATGGATCGGTCAGAGTGTGACAGTACTCACCCAAAAACCTTGCTAGAAGCTCACGGAGATATAAATTGCCACGCTCGTGCGGATAAGGAACAATCTTTGATGTTAAAAAGCTTCGAGACAACTTTCCCAAGAAGCTCATTTGTTCATCTGTAATGCGAGAAAAATCCAGTTCCTCTCTTAAAGTATCCAGTCCCATTTGGTGAAGTTGCCTGACAAAGTTAACTGTTGGCTGTTCACAGTGTGTTTGTGCATCATAGACAAGCAGATCGTGGTAAACAGAGCATCCACGCTCAAGGAGTCTTGCAGACGTCGATGCACATATAGATAAACTTGACTCTGGTGACATGAAAAAGCTGAACTTAATACCATGGTTGGCTTCCAGTTGGACCAACGATGCCAAATCAGTGTCATCTGCCTGCTTGATACGCCGATTCCATTTCAGCGTAGGCTTAAACCCGCGTCGTCTGAACACTGCTTCAATTGTCGTTTGACCTGGTCGACCACCAAGAACAAACATCACATGCCCTTGTGAGTTTAAGCAAAGTTGTGCCTCTTCCAAGGCTCTGGCAATTAATGGCAAACCAAAACGATCTTCCAAAATGCCTTGCTGAAAACAGTAGTTACTGAGATCGTACAAGTCCTTCTCTGAAACATCCGCCCCAAGTCGTAAGGCCGTCGCTGACAGAGGATGAAGCACTTGTGGAATACAGCCAATGACATAATCAAAGTGCTCATCAGAGGCAATAGGCACAGCCAACAAATCCGACACACAGGCCCGAAAAACACTAGGTATTGGAAAACCTGCCTTACTTAATCGGTGACTGCCATCTTCGTATGTACCGTTTAGCCAAGCATTTAGGCGGGCTACAAGCACCGCAGTCGGGTTAATGTCCAAACCAAGCACTTGTGCCACATTGGTTCTCAATAGCAAAAGAAGTCCAACCCACCCCGAGCCTGTCCCTATCTCTGCCACAAGCTTGCCATCAAAGTCCTGAGCATTCTTTAGCAACCCCTCAGCAAAAGTTTTCCCCCATTGCTCCGGAGAAAAAACAGCCGGTGTGATAAGCAACCGTATGGGCTCCACGGCACCAGGAACAATGACAGTCTCCATTCTCAGATGACTTTCCCCATGACATTCAAGTGCTCTAGCCAACCCATGAAGTACTCGGCAAGCCTCTCTACAAGATGTGGGCTCATCAAGAGCTGCCAAGAGTTGTCTTAGTCTATCAATGTACTTGTCATCCAATATAAGCAATTCATCTAATAATCCAAGATTAGCCAAGTGAGCAGTCTCAGCAGTGGACCTAATCTTCTCTTGGTCAATATCATCCTTAACCATTGCCACCACAAACTCATACTTGGTAATTTCAATCATTCTATATGTCTTGAAATCATATGTCTTGAAATCCGGAGTAGCTATTGACACTGGTGCCACAACCAGCGATGATTTGCCTGAAAAATTAGCTGGGTACACATCTAGTTAAACATAGGCAACAAAAAAACCTAATCATATATAGTGGCATTGTGTATGGATTACTAGAGGAAGGATATAGATGGACAAGGATAAGACTTTAAATTGGGCAATGTTAGGCGTCATGCTTGTTACATTAGGGGCAGTTCTTTACACAAACTCTACGTGCATGTCGCAGATTAATACTGTCCAAGGCGATGTGTCGGAAGTTAAGGCAATGGTGGACGGACTTGCCCGTATGTGTCGCGAGCATACAGCCACAAGTGGTACCAGTGCACCAAAGACGGCTTCTGCTCCAGCCACTAAGAGATAACAGTAGGGCACTAGGCATAAGTTAACCCACCCTGTCACTATTGCCAGGGTGGGTTTTAATAAGTGGACGCCATCAGTAGTCTGAATATGGTGCCAATTGCTTAGCCTCTGAAGTGCCTTTTGTGGGTACGTTGTCCCATTACCCCAGCGTGGCTTCTACCCATAATTGTTTGTTTCCTCAACTCCTTTCGTTGCTCGGGGGTAAGTATCTCTAGGGTGTTGATGCGCTCATCTGTGCGTAAGTTGGCTATGGCTGATTTTTGTTCGTTAATGCGACTTTGCAGCTCAGTAACCTTTTGTCTATCAAGTTGGGTCCTACTCATAAGATCAGCAAGCTCTCTTTCACTCAATTTCAGTTCCAGCACTTTTGGGCCAAGTTTGTTAAGAAACTGATTCTTAATGGCAAAGAGCTTCTCATATTGATCTTCAGTAAGGGCGAGATCCCCTTCAAGGAAGCTAAAATTACCTGCTCCTTTTGGCTGAGGGCAGCGTGCCGAACCTGGGGAAACCATTGGAGAACCTCCAAGGCCCCCCGGTAATGCCGCCATAAGTCCAATGTCAGTGACCGGCATTTCATCTAGACCTGACAAATGAATGAAGTCTGGATCGCTCTCGTCAAACTGGGCCAAAGCAGGTCCAGAACTAGTCAGTAGTGAAGTCATCCCTAAAATAAGGGCAAGTTTCCATGGCAATGTCATAATTAAGTTTCTCCCTATAGCTTTGCCGGATTACACAAGCAAGTACGTCCAGCAGCAAAAAAAGTTCAAACCCCTCATGACTTTACTTCTTAAAACTGCCCAGGTTACCCAACAGCGTAAGACCAACTTCCGTTGGGTGGTGATGGCACTGGCGTTTCTCATCACTATGGTCAACTACTTGGATAGGTCCGCCATTTCCTATGCCATCAATCCCATAAAAAAGGAATTTGGGCTCAATGATGCAGATTTTGGTTTTATTGCTGCAGCTTTTGGCATTGGGTATATGGTGATGACTGTGGGCGGAGGCATTCTAGTGGACAAATGGGGCTCCAGGAAAGTCTGGTCACTGGCAGCCATTGCTTGGTCGGGAATAACTGCTTGTCTGGGACTTGCTAGTGGCTTTTGGACACTTTTTGCCATGAGAACACTGTTGGGAATTGCTGAAGGTCCTCACTTTCCAGCTCTGACCAGAGTTGTCACCGATTGGCTACCGATTTCAGAAAGAGCTAGAGCCACTGCCTTTGGACTTGCAGCAGTTCCGTTAGCATCAGTTGTTGGGGCTCCACTCATTTCCTCTCTTGTAACAACTATGGGTTGGAAAGTTATGTTTGCTGTCTTAGGTACATTGGGCATTATCTGGTCCATAGTTTGGTTTGTTTTGTTCCGCGATTCTCCAGAAAACTCGCAATTTGTCTTAACAGACGAGCTCACCCATATCCGCAGACAACTACCCAACACTCCAAACCACCCCAATAGGCAGATCCATCAATATATGCCTAACACAGGCAAAACAACATGGAAATACATGCTGACCAATCGAGCTCTGCTTGCCAACAACTATGCATTTTTTGCTTTTGGGTACTTGCTTTTCTTTGCTTTAACCTGGCTTCCAGGCTACCTCGAGTCAGTCTATAGCATTGAGCTTAAACACATAGGCTGGTTTCTCGTTGCACCCTGGCTTACCGCTGCCGTACTCTTAGTATGGGCCGGACACCTTTCAGATTGGCTCTGGCTAAAGACTGGAAGCATGCGCGTGGCTCGTTCACATCTGATATGGATCTGCCAACTTGCCTCAGCAGCTTGCTTTGTGCCAGTCCTGTTTACCAATTCACTACCAACAGCAATGATTGCCATTTCCTTTGGAGTAGGGCTGGGACTAATGCCTAATGCAGCCTTCTACGCCTTAAACTCTGATTTAGCCGGAGATCGTGCAGCCACCAGTCTGGGAATTATGGACTGCTTTTTTGCTGCCTCCGGCATTGCTGCACCAGCATTAACAGGTGTTCTAGCTAATGCTACAGGGAACTTTAATGCTGCTTTTGGGCTTCTTATATTCTTTGCCATAACCTCGGCTGTTGGAATAATCCTGTTCCAACATCCAGATCACAAAGTTTAGGTTGTACCTTTACTTGCTAAGCGGTACTGTTTTGTTTGTTAATCTAAGGAGCTCATCGTGGTGAGACACTGCCTTAATAGACATGCCAACACGATCACGGATATATGCACTGTCCATGTACTTTGGATCAATAGTAACAGCCTTGCTAAAGTAGCGCACAGCACCACGACTATCTTTCTTGTCCAAATGGCCAATAGCTAGGCCATAATAATCGGCAGCATTGGGCTGCTTACTAAGCGCAATAGCCCTTTGCCAGTTAGATAAGGCACCTTCAATATCACCCTTGTCAAATAATAGACAAGCTAAGGTATTTACAAACTCTGGATTGCCTGGGCTAATCTTGAGCGCCTGATCAACCTCGGCAAGCCCTTCTTCAAGAACTCCCAAGCGGTACAGTGTCCAGGCAAGAGAGTTGTGTGCCACCGCATCGTTTGGATCAAGGCAAATTGCGATACGGTACGCTGCAGCAGCTCTTCCTAGCTGACCAGCACTATAAAAGTTATTGCCGCGGCTAACCTGATCAGCCGACTTGCTGTTCCTATGCTCGAGAGCCTCGTCTAGACGTTGTTGGCAAAAGTTGCACGTTGGATCAATGCTAAGTGCTGTCACAAATTCAGAAATGGCTCCATCTATATCCCCTTTCTCCTCAAGAAGCACCAAGCCAAGTTGCACATGCCCATCAACAGAATCAGGATTAATCTCTAAACCTCTTATATACTCAGCAATCGCGGCATCAATGAAACCATCCAACCGAAACTCCATCGCCCGCTGAAAGTGATCCCCGTCCAATTGAGACAACGCTGGCTGTTGTGAGGTTATGACCACCATAGCAAAAGTAACGACCTCGAGCATTCTCTTAGCAACCATGCTCTTTCCTAACTCCTAGATCTGTGTCCCAACCAAAGCACACAGCTTACAACACCCAACTACTAAGAACTTCTTAAAACTCAGCACTTTTTGGCGCGCGTGGAAATGGTATCACATCACGGATGTTACCCATACCTGTGACAAACTGAATGGTACGTTCCAAACCAAGTCCAAAACCAGCATGGGGAACTGTACCAAAACGGCGCAGATCCAAATACCACCAATAGTCCTCTGGATTAAGCCCTTGTGCCTTCATCCGTGTCTCCAGCACCTCAAGCCGCTCTTCACGTTGGCTGCCGCCTATTATTTCACCAATCTTTGGCACCAAAACATCCATAGCACTGACCGTCCTACCATCATCACTTAAACGCATGTAAAAGGCTTTAATATCACTGGGATAATCAGTCAAGATTACAGGTTTCTTGAATGTCTTTTCGGTCAAATATCTCTCATGCTCAGACTGAAGATCGACCCCCCAGGACACTGGAAACTCAAAACTTTCGCCCGAGCGCTTGAGAATATCTACAGCTTCGGTGTAGCTAAGCCGCACAAACTGGCTATCTATAATGCCCTTGAGGGTTTCAAGCACCGTGTTGTCTATGCGTTCATTAAAAAACGTCATATCAACATGACAATTGCTAAGCACTTGCGAAAAGATGGTCTTCAAAAACTCCTCAGCTAAGTCCATGTTACCTTCTAGGTCACAAAAGGCCATCTCAGGCTCAACCATCCAGAACTCAGCTAAATGACGTGAGGTGTTGGAATTTTCTGCACGAAATGTTGGACCAAATGTATAGACATTGCTTAAAGCAAGAGCATAAATCTCAGCCTCAAGTTGTCCGCTGACTGTAAGGTTGGTAGGTCGTCCAAAAAAGTCTTGCTCAAAGTCCACCTCAGTTCCACCATTTAGCCTAGGAACATTGGCCAGATCAAGCGTGGTCACGCGAAACATTTGTCCTGCCCCTTCGCAGTCGCTAGCTGTAATGATGGGTGTCTGGACATAGATAAAGCCACGGGACTGGAAAAACTCATGTATAGATCGGCAAATTTCATTACGTACTCTTGCTATTGCACCAAAGGTATTGGTACGTGGACGTAAGTGAGCCATGGTGCGCAGAAACTCAAAAGAAGTTCCCTTCTTTTGCAAGGGATAGACTGCTGGATCAGCAAAACCAAGAACCTTGATAGATTCAGCCTTTACCTCAGATAGCTGTCCCTTTGCTGGTGAGGACACAATGGTGCCAATAATCTCTACACTGCTGCCAATGCCAGTCTTAAGTACTTCACTTTCGTAATTAGGAAGGCTTGATTCAACCAACACCTGCACATTCTTTATGGTAGAACCATCGTTTAATTCAATGAAAGAAAACCCAGCTTTAGAATCACGCCTAGTTCTGACCCAGCCACAAAGCCGCACCTGCTTGCCTACATTATCAAGTAACAGTGCCTCAATTATCCTTGTCCGCCTCATATCATTTCCTTTCCTAGAGCTTTGCCTATAAGCACTTACCTTATTTATATAAGCGAAACACCAGTCCACTAGAATGAACAAAGTTACACGACTCCACAGGCTAATAGTAAGATGCTCTTAGACGTAAGTACAGGATTGACTCAACTTTTACAAAGTTTTGTCCTTATAGACTGGCTATGAATCCCCTTCGTGCAGATCACGTCAGCCCGCTCGCAATGTTCAAGATAGGCGTAGGCCCGTCAAGTTCACACACAGTAGCTCCTATGGTTGCTGCCCTTGATTTCAAGATGTACATCGACACCATGAGACTACTTCATGCTGCCCCTGACCAATTGCGCCTTCAAGTAGAGCTTTATGGAAGCCTCTCAGCCACAGGCAAAGGACATCGCACAGATGGGGCTATTTGCGCAGGACTTGCAGGATTACACCCCAGATTAGCAAAACCAGAAGCAATCTGGGCAATACTGCCAGCATTGCAAGAAAGACCATTTATCAGCATCGCTGAAAGAGACATTAACTTCAATCCTGACAAGGACATAGTTTGGTTAGGCTGGTCAATGGATAGCAAAGCACTACCACATCCTAATACCATGCGTTTCCGCTTATGGCATAGGAATAATCTCTTGCTAGAGCAAGTGCTGATGTCGGTAGGTGGAGGCTTTGTAGAACCGATCGATCCACTCACTGGGCTACGCAAAGCAGCTTGTGATCATGACTCAGACATAAAACTTCCCTATCCATACAACTCAGCCCAGGAGTTTATGAGACAGTGCATTACAAATAAACTTGCTGCCTGGCAAATAGTTCTTGCCAATGAAAGTACTCGCGGGCTTAGCGAAGGAGAGCTTCGTAAGTCTCTTGCAGAAATTCTGACAACTATGGATGACGCCATAGAGCGAGGACTCAACAGCGAAGGCATTCTGCCTGGCGGACTTAATGTTCAACGGCGTGCCAAACAGCTCTATAAACGCCTACTTTCGGGCAAAGTGCCCAAATGGTCTGGTGGCGATCTCTGGCCATCTGTTTATGCCATGGCTGTCAATGAGGAGAATGCTGCCGGTGGCACCGTGGTCACTGCACCCACCAACGGCTCATCAGGTATTATTCCTGCTGTCTGGAGAACCTTAAGAGAAGCAGAGAACCTTGCACAAGAGACCTTAGAGAACGGGCTTATTGTAGCTTCTGTAATTGGAGCCTTGGTCAAAACTCATGCCTCCATCAGTGGTGCCGAAGTTGGCTGCCAGGGAGAGGTAGGCACCTCCTGCGCTATGGCTTCTGCTGGAGCAGCCGCTATGCTAGGTGGAACTCCATATCAAATCGAGCAAGCTGCAGAGATTGGCATTGAACACCATCTGGGCATGACCTGTGATCCCATAATGGGTCTTGTACAGGTACCATGCATTGAGCGTAACGCCATGGGGGCAGTCAAAGCACTTAACGCTGCAGCGCTTTCTCTTGCTTCCGACGGCCAACACCTGGTTAGCCTTGACCGAGCCCTCGAAGTCATGAGACAAACAGGACTCGATATGAATCAAAAATACAAAGAAACTTCCACAGGCGGGCTTGCGTTAGGTTAGTCTTCAACAAGACTGATACATCCCTGGCTTTCCAGTCCCACTAGTCTCAACAAGCTTGCCCTACAATGCATAACTTAAATGTGCTTGACAATAAAAACAAGCTACATTATCCTTTTCTCACTGTGGGAAGCACCAACCCAATTTACTAGTCCAAAACATTACTTTGAGTAGCGTCAATGCTTTACATAAGCTAAAGCGCTGACTGCTTTTACACGGGGCAAACACTATCATGACCCCACTCAATAGCCACAACTTAGACTTTGCCCACTTGAGCGTCCAAAACCTGCTTGCTCTTCAACCACACATCGATCATGCAGGACAGATCATCTATCGCAACTCCAGCAAGGATGCCCGTACAGGTGTCATAACCGAGAGAATTTATGATCAGTATCAGCGACTGGTGCAAGTAGTTAAGTCATTACCCGGCAATCGTTGTGAGACCCATTACGACGGACAATCAGGACAGATTAAGCGCACAAATGAAGTGTCCACGATGCCAGATGGCAATTTAACTTGTAAGGATATTGTTTACTCAATCCCAGACAGATCAAGCGAGATTCTCACTATCATCAGCCAGTCCGGACATTTAGTTAAGATTATCGAACGCGAGAACATAGGCTCCAGATGTGTGTTCTTGGGTCAGACAGATTACAACACTGACGGTTGCCCGGCTGTCACAATCAACCAACACATGAGCCGTGAAACTGGCGAACTGACACATCGAGAACAAATTCAGTGGCTAACCGAAGGGCAACGTGCCATGACTGAGCACTTTTACTTTGCACAGAGTGGCTTAGCCAGCCGTTATGTGAAGATTTTGCACTATGCTACCGGAGGCATTTTCTCTGAAGAAACACACGACTTTGATTCAGCCATTCAAAAGTTGAGCCGCCGCCAGCTTGCAGCTTTTAGTGTTGAAGGGCACCAAACCTGCCTTGATGTTCTCTACTATGGACACGACGGACAGATAAAAGAACGTCAGTCTACTTTTTTTGACTTGAATGGCAAGCCAATAGCTGCCCACAGCTTCAACAACAGCTCGAGGAACAGTTAACCAATTAATGGTTGGTATCACGTCTTTCAAGCTCTGTTATTCTGGCTTCAAGGTGACTGACCATAGTTTCCAGTTGACATATGCGAGCCGTAAGATTTGGTGTCCATTCCTCGTCCTCTATGCCAGGGTGTGCCTTCCTTAGTGTATGCAACCGCTCAGACAACCACATCTCTTGCTCTTTGTACAAAGCTGCTTTTGAAATGGACCCGGAAATTAGGGCCAGGTTAAGGAAATAAATAATTCGCTCCTTGTAAACTGATAAACAAAAAGGAGCTAAAGATGAACAAAGGTCAACGAAGACACAGTGCTCAATTTAAGGCAAAGGTAGCCCTGGAGGCACTTGAGGGTGAAAAGACTACAGCAGAATTAGCCTCGCAATACAGTCTGCATCCCAGGCAAATTCAAATGTGGAGGAAGCAGCTACTGGATAATGCCACTGCGGCATTTGAATCCGATGCTGGCAAAGCAGATAAAGACTGGCAAGCCGAGAAAACCAAATTGTTCGCTCAGATTGGTCAGCTCAAGGTGGAACGGGATTTTTTAGAACAGGGGCTCAGACGCTTCAAGTAGAGCAGCGCAAGCGCATGCTTAGCAAAAAGCGTGCCGACTTGCCAATTCGCAGACAGTGCGAGCTGCTTGCTCTGAGCCGGTCTTCTTTGTATTACAAAAAGCGTCCAGTTTGTGATGAGGATTTAAAGCTGATGAAACTAATTGATGAACAGTTCTTGCGCACCCCGTTCTATGGCTCTAGAAGAATGTGCGAGTACCTTAAGGACCAAGGTCACAAAGTTAATCGCAAGCGTGTACAACGGCTGATGCGGTTGATGGGGCTTGAGGTCATTTATCCCAAGCCAAATACCAGCACTCCCAATGTTGAGCACAAGAAGTATCCATATCTACTCAAAGGAGTAACGATTAATCGTCCCAACCAAGTGTGGGCAACCGATATAACCTACGTGCCAATGAAGAAGGGTTTCCTGTACTTGGTGGCAATAATGGATTGGCACAGCCGATACGTAATAAGCTGGAAGCTTTCAAATAGCATGGATACAAGCTTCTGCCTCGATGCTCTTAATCTAGCCCTGAGAACTGGAAAGCCAGACATCTTTAACAGTGACCAGGGCAGCCAGTTTACAAGCAATGAGTTCACTGGTCTCCTCGAAAGTAATAACATCCAAATAAGCATGGATGGTAAGGGCCGTTGCATAGACAATGTTTTTGTTGAGAGACTGTGGAGAAGTTTGAAGTATGAAGAGGTCTACCTAAAAGCCTACGACAACGGGCTTGAAGCTAGAGCTTCAATTGGCAACTGGATTAACTTCTACAACAACGAAAGACCGCACCAAGCCTTAGAGTACCAAACTCCAGCAGAAGTATTTAAACTAAATAACTCTGCCACCACTCTGATACAAGATAATCTAACATCACTAAATCAACCTGACCACAACAATGAATTCCAAACAAACAAGATTAGCGAATTGTCAGCCTAAATTCTGGCCCTAACAATAGGGTCCACCTCAGTCAATGCTCATAGCTCACAACTCCTTTTGTTATCCTCACATTAATAACAACGACGTCTTCCTGTCAAGAGTTCAAGCTCTTAGCATATCTAGTCAAACAACACACAATGTAGAACAATTCAACTGTCGCAAAATCTAAACTAAGCCAATAGACAGGTCAGCTACTGCCAAGATGCTAAGTTCCTAAGCTACAGTAGCCACAGCCAGCACCCAAATGAAATAATAGGCACCTGTAATTTAGGAGTGAAGTCATGAAGTGTGTGTCATCAAGAGTATTTCAGCAGATCATTTTCGGTATGCTCAGCACTACAGTTGCCCTAACAGGTCTGGGCGCCATGAGCCTTCAGCCCGCATTGGCTGCCAACTCAGTAGCCCTGCCGACTGTCAAAACTCAGCAAAGTGCAAGCGTCACGCCTTCTCAAGCCACTTCATCTATTCAACAAAGTTATGGTGGGCTGCAAGGAATGTGGGAAGCAGTTTACAAACTTGGGGACACAGCCCGTGAGGCAAGTAAGCAAGGCACATACTGGACACCACGAGCTGACTGGCTTGACTATTACTCAACAACCATGGCTCAAGCAATTGCAGCCCTAGAACAAGAGATGAATTCAACTGTGTTTCCAGCAGACAAGCAAGCTCTAGTCAGCGACAACTGGAATCAAATCCGCTCAATCTTAAATGACATTACTACACACTACAAAGATTTTGCGGACTCTATTAAAGGAGATCAACAAACATTGCTGAAAGCTGCTTTTCATGGTCCAGCCAAGGCCATTGCACAAGATGCAGACAAGCTGGACCAATTGTTGATTACTGTCAATGCTAGGATTAGCAACCACTCTGGAGACAGTCCCATACAGGCTCAACAATCCACAGC
>JACQVM010000291.1 GCA_016209785.1 Candidatus Melainabacteria bacterium
ATTCAATGTGGCTCTACAACAAATTGCTGCCCGTGGCAAAACTAGTCGAGAGAATCACATTCTTACCTGGGCTGTCAGCTATAGTGGTCGGCGAGAAGCCATCCTCAACTTAACCTGCCAAATCCGCCATACATACAGCAAATAATGTTATGGATTCTCACGGTAAGGGCTTATGACCGCTCCACTTGCTACAAACGGACACCTATCCTTGAAGCGCTTCAGCACACGCGCATTTATCTCGGGGGTAAGATATCGCACATAGACAGTATCAGAATCCAGGAAAGGGCTGTTTTGAGGAAACGCACTGCCATAATATGACTTTACAAAAACCACAGCATGCCTCAGTTGGGCCTTTTGAACTGCTTTTATAAGCTTGGCATTTACCCTCCAGAATGAATTGGCATAATATCGTGCAGAGGCTGGAAAATATATCAGCAGATAGCCAGTAAAGCACAATGCCAGCACCAGTGCCATACAAGTATGAATCAATGCTTTGTTGATACTCCCAGCGAGACTAGCCACAATCTCAGGGATAGCCAACACACAGCGAGCGGTAAGTAAGATAAGTACAAAAGAAGCCTCAAACAAAAACCGGGGGCCAAAGCACCAGTCTTGATACCAATAATAAAAGTAAGCCGCTACCAATGAAACAAAGCTTAAACTTAAAAGCAAATCCCAGATATTCCTACCTTTCCACCCAGCGACAAGAGGCAAAAATACAAGAGATGGGATTGGCCAGCCAAAAAGAAAGTAATTCAAACCATTCAGGTTTTTCAAAGTATTGGTAAGTCCCTGCAAAGGTGTATGTCCAAACCGATGAGTAGTTTCGTGAAAGCCAGGCAAAATTTCCTTGCCTCCATATACCTCAATACCGGTTTTCAGTATGCTTCCGTTGGTTAATTGGTTAAACAAGCCATAGATTGCTATAAACACACCACAACACAAGGACAACACACCAAGACACCATTTGACCTTAGTCCTATGTTGACAGTTTTTAGCCTTAATTAGTACATAGACAATCATGGGCATTGCCACAGCTAGGCAACTGAGAGGTCGAATAAGGAGTCCAAACCCAAGTGCAGCTCCAGCAACCGCTGCCCAGAAGTATGTTTTGCGTTTCATCCCTTGTAAGCACCCCGCCCTTGAGGGCGGGGGTTTGACCATCAAGACCAACCCCAGCATAAAGACTTCTAGAAAGAACAACGTGCTTGTGTGATTCATGAACTCAGAAGACATAAACATTAGAAATGGGCTAAACATGGCAAGAATCATTGCCAGAAAACCTACTTGCCGACCATATAGCTCCCTTCCTAACGGATAAAGAAGCAAAACAGAAAGTGAACCTAAAAGGGGGTTGATAATCCAAGGAGCATTAATCAAAAAACCTAGCGCCAGCAACGCACAATGTCCTGGCGGATAAAGTGAACGCCAAGACGTGTCAGCTAGCATGTACTCAAACTTAAACGCCTCCTTCGGTTCCGGGACCGGCACCGCAACGTGGCCTAAGGCAAACATCTTGGCATGAAAAAACTGACAAATGCTATCTTGGACATGCGGGATATGTTCAAAAACCAAGTACGAGCAAAGACTAGTCTGAATGAAAAAAATTAGCGGCGGAATAGCAATTATCACCCATCTCGGAATCTGGTGCGACAGACGTTGCAGCAGTGAAAGTCCTCTCTCTACCAAAGGAGCCACCTTTGGTAAAACAGGAAACAGGCCAACCAGAAGGCACACTAGCCCTACCAAACCTATAATCTGAGGAGCCACCATAATCCAGCCAGCTCGCACTGGAATAAGCGTGATCGCCAAACATAGAAATGCTCCTGCCATAGGCAAGAGACATTTGCGACTGTGCTTTGCTTTATCTAGAATATCGTAAGACAACAAAAGCCTTACCAGGAGCACCAACACTCCTACAGGTGCACACAGTCCCACTATAGGTGCAATCACTGCAAATAGACCATGCCATGACTCGGCTGGCATATCCACCGGTTCCGGGAAAAACACACGTGGATAAGAGAAACATATTGGAAGCAGATAGAGACTCAAACAGATATAGAGAACCCCTACAACAGCACACACTAGTGGCCAGATTCTTGTGAGTCCAGTGCGAAAGCGATAGGGTAAACGCAGCTCAGTCACAAGCAATCCAGTAGTTTTGCAGGAAACCTTAGGCAATATACCACGCTAGATGTTATCCAGTTTACAGGTGGGACTGCCTTTGTCTGGCCTAACTTGATAGCAATTGAGCTTAAACCCCGACTTGATATCATCAGTCAAACTGACCAGCAGTTTGGTGACTGGTACTATTACCATAGAGCCTAAGTCGGGGCAGACAGGACAATGACCATGAGATGTTCAATCAACTACAACAAATCTCTGCCAGCACTCCTAGGAATTGGCTATCTTAGTTTAGCCGTGTTATTGCTCATTGTCATTCTTAGCTTCTATATTGCAAACTGGGTTGCAATTCTGCAATGTCCTTTTGCTCTTTCTTTTGAAGGGCATGTACTTTGGGCCTCTTGGAAGCTAGCCATGGGAGCAAATATTTATTCCCCTTCCAGCATAATCAATCCCCCCTGGACAGTCATGATTTATCCGCCTCTATATATGGTGGCAGGTGCACTGCTTGTCAAATGCTTTGGCGTTGCGTATGCATGGTTACGACTTGTTACCATCGTCTCAGCCCTATTCCTGGTGGGAGCCTTGTTTGTTCTTTTTCGCAAGTCAGGCGCAACACTTGCATCTTCCCTAACAGGCATAGTGCTATTTATGAGCTTTACCCCTACTCTTATTTTTTCATGCCTGGCACGGTGCGACATCTTGGCACTGTGCTTGTCTGCCTGGGGACTAGAACGATTTGTAGCAAGATTCCAGTCCACGTCACAAGACAAGGATAAGATGCTCAGCTACTGGGCAGCTTTATGCTTAATGGTGCTCGCCTGTTTGACCAGGCAGCAGTCCGTGGTAGCTCCTCTGGCTGTGGTAACTTTCTTGCTTTGGAGTGGACAGCCACGGCTGGCAATTAAGTTCCTAATATGGACAGCCGGTTCGATAACAGTCATATGCTTGCTTATCAATGCACTTACTGGTGGTTTTCTTTCACATATATTTGTACTTAAGGAAGTAACCTGGCAGTGGCAATTACTTAGTATCAATTTTGCATACCTTGGACACGACGCCATTAAGTGCGTTATTGGATTGGCAATATTAGTAATAGGGCTAATTTACAAGCATAGAATTACAGGAATCACGCGCCTTCCTTATGCTCTGCTGATCATCTCTTGTGTATTGATGCTCTATTCCCAGGGATTGCCAGGAGCCAGTTCTAACCACTTGTTGTTTACTTATTTAGCATTTAGTTGGTTGATTGCCATATGTTTATCTGTACTCCCCTGGCTGAGTATACTCATGCTTGCCTCGTGCCTTATTGGATTAAATGATGTTGCTAGCTTCTTGCCCCGCCAAGCACACACATTATTGACTGCACACAGTGTTGCCTCACAATTCCCATCCCAAACTGGACCTGTTTTAAGTGAAGATCCTTATTGGGCAATCAAGAACAACTGTCCCCTTGAGCTAGTAGACCCTTTAACACTGATGCATGTCTGGAGTCAAAAGCCAGAAGTCATTCAGTCATTAATACAGGCACTGGCAGACAAACGATATAAAGCCCTCCTCATTAATTCTTATGATGTTACCCAAGGTGGTGGCAACGTGTGGACACCTGAGATAATGGACACAATTCACGCCAACTACAAAAGCGTAGGTCAAATGCCTGGAAACGGTGAAATGCAATACTTATACTTGCCCCGTACCCAACGCAGCCAAGGACATCATGGACAGTGAAGATACCTAAGAAATGCTGCAACCTATTGCCCTTTGCCTACGCAGCCTTCCTTGGCTGCTGGCTAGTTGGTTCATTTGTATTGATAGGCAGGCTGATGCAGCAAGGGCTGTTGTTTTTTAGCACCACAGGGTCAAGTTTAACAGTTAGTGATTTTGCCTGGTTCCACTATTTTGGCAAGATAGTGTTCTCTGAGCTAAACAACTGTATTTATGACCCAACTATCCAGCTTCAGTGGTTCAATCAAATGATTAGTCCCGGGAAAGTAGAACACATCTTGTTTCTTCAGTACCCTCCCTTTTTCTTTGTCGTATTGGGTCCGCTGTGTCTTTTACCAATAACAACAGCTTATTTTGTTTGGTTATCCTTGTCACTGATTGCTGGTTGCATAGGCATAACGCTTACCCAGAAAGCTGCTGGGCTTTACCACAGACAATCATTTTGGTTTATTGTCCTTGGTACTGCAGCTTTTTTCCCAGCCTGGCTAAACTTTCGCTTTGGACAGTTAGGTTGGTTTGTCTTGCTCATGTGCTCACTGTATGCCTGGTCCTTCTTAAAGCAACGAGACATCCTAGCTGGTATTGCTTTAGGTCTCAGCACTCTCAAGCTGCAATATTCACTTTTTCTTGCAGTCCCAGCATTGGCTTGTGCTCGCTGGAAACTCTTAACAGCCGGTGCCCTGAGCGAACTGGTGCTCATACTCGTAGCCGGCTTTACGGTAGGCTGGAACAACGTGTGGACTTATCCACAGGTTATC
>JACQVM010000299.1 GCA_016209785.1 Candidatus Melainabacteria bacterium
CCTTTATGCTAACCTTGCCCGCTTCAGGTGTATAAACCAAGGCATTATCTAGTAAGTTGCTGACTAATTGCTGCAAACCTGTCATGTCACCACTTACCATGGCCGGTTCTGGCGCTGACTCAAAGGAAAGATCAATGTTCTTTTTCACGGCCTGCAATACTTGTTCTGCTACCACATCCGATACTATAAAGTTCAAATCGATCACACCATGATGTAGTCCAGGACCATGCCCAGGATCCATTCTTGCTAAAGCCAGCAACTGATTGACAAGGTGTGTAGTCCGGTCCAACCCTAAGTCAATTTGTTTCATCACTTTTTGAAGCGCTCCGATGTCGGACAGACTCGTTCCAAGACTAGAGTATGTCTTCAGCCCAGCAAGGGGTGTCCTCAATTGATGCGCAGCATTAGCCACGAATCGTTGTTGTGCTTTTATGTCATCGCGCAACCTCCCCAACAAATCGTTGATGGACTGCACCAATGGCAATACCTCTTCAGGCGCCGTAGCCTCGCCGACAGGACTGAGGTCAGAGGGCGACCGCTTCGTGATAGCTTTCTGAAGAACTCGTAGCGGATCAAGCCCCCGTCCAACTCCGAACCATACGGCAGCAGCGCCGAGCAACACCATGATCAGCTGCGGCACGACAATGCTCATCCATATGTCCCTGGAAAGCTGTTGCCTACTTATAAGCGTCTCTCCCACCTGTACAATCATCGGCACATCATTCGTTTCCGTCACAGGTGCCTCTATCCCAACTATGCGGACCTTCTCCTTACCTATTTGCGCCGTCCTGAATCTCGGCACACCTTCTTCTAAGCCCTGAGATGGTCGTGGCAGCACTGCATCGCCGGAAATTAGCTCTCCGGTTGGTTTCAGCACCTGGTAGTAAAATTTATCTACACTGTTATACCGAAGAACGGCCTGCGCGGCCGGTGGCAGATCAACTACTATCCGCCCATCCTTTATCCGCATTCTCGCAGCAACCGAGTCGGCCGAATTGACAAGTTCCCGATCATAAGCATCATTCGAAAACTTCACAGCCAGGTAATAACCGACTATCGTGCCAACGATCCACAGGCCGCCCAGCACCGACGACAGCCAGACCAACAATAGCTTTTTAATAGATCTTCTCATTCCAGATCTTCCAGCATGTACCCAAACCCGCGCACGGTGCGAATGCACACGTCAGCATCTTCCAGTTTCCGTCTCAGCCTGTGAATTACTATCTCAATGGCATTTTCGCTAGGCTCCTCTTCCCAGCCTGCCACCTGCTCCATGAGTTGCCGCTTTCCTACCAGGCGGCCCACGCGCTGCAAGAGCAGCTCCAGCACCGCTACTTCACGTGGTGTAAGCTCCGCTGTCTTGCCGTCTATAACAACCTCTCGACTATTTGTCAGAAACCGGATGGGACCATGCACAATCTCCATCTTGTTTCCCCAGGCGTTTTTTCTCAACAACGCTCTAATACGCGCCTCAAGTTCTCTGAAGTCAAACGGCTTCGTAAGGTAATCATTGGCCCCCAGATCTAGTCCCTGAATTCGATCTTCGATACTGTCTCTGGCAGTAATAACAATCACCGGAAGGCTCTGCCCTTCGCGCCTCAAACCCTTCAAGACGTCGACCCCATCAAGTCCCGGCAGCCCCAAATCTAATACGAGCAGGTCGTATCCCACCTCCCGGAGAGCAATTGCCGCCTCCATCCCACTGCGTACTGCATCTACCGCATATCCCTTCTGCTCAAGCCCCAACCGCAGTCCTCCTGCCAGAAATTCGTCGTCTTCCGCAACCAGGATCCTCATCTGTCGCTGCGCCTCACACTTTACCTTAGCCGCTACCCTTCTTTCAGCCCGTGCTAGCCCTCAGCAAGCTAATTGCAAGCCTCGGCTTCTTATAGATTAACCTTGCGAGCCACCGACTGCCTGACAACTCAGTCTTTCCTTAATGCAATCCTGCCATATGCCAATCACAAGAGTAACCCGCTTTCTTTCTCCTCACTTACGCATCTCGCTGTTACTCTGACTGGCCAATACCTCGTTTAAAGTTTCAAAGTTCACAGCTTCCTGCTCTCGCTTGATCCTTCGCAACACGGCTGAATAGTTACGAAAAGCGTTTGCTACTGCTGGGCAATAGGCTGCTGGCTTCTTTTCCGGCACACCCAGCAATTTCTTGAAAATCGGCTCAGCACGCCAGTAGCATCCGAGCTTCGTATAAACACAAGCAATGTGAGCCATGCTATCAATCACTCTTCTGTAAGCTGCTTGCTACTTACCTTCCAATTGTTCCTTCTATTTACCCTCAACAGAAGCAGGGCCAGCTCCAAATTCTGAGTGAGCAGATTCTTGAACTAAACTGTCAGCTTTCTGAACAAGCTCATAAATCTGGCAATCGATGTCTGTCCTCAGCTTCTGTAGAATTTCATCGCTTACAACACCTTCTCTTGCCAGCCTAATGAGATAGTCCTTGCTCACCTCCAGTATCCGCTTACGTGTTTCGTTAACTTCCATCTCTTGAATGGATACATCAGCCAAATGCAAACTAGCAATCTGCCGTCTCAGTTCCTCTTGTACGATACCTATCTCATTTGTTAATTGTTCAAATGCGGGCCGCGAGATAGCTTCAGACTTCAAAAGTGACTTGAGGAAACTCATCGCGTTTCCTTGAATCATTAGCTCCGTCTTTAGTGCCTGATACTTGCTCAACCGAGGATCAGCCTTCTCCATCTTAAGCCACGTAACTAGAGGCTCAATTGTCAGTCCTTGAACAAGCAGTGTAAACAGAACCACGCCAAAAGTTATGATGATTATGGACTCGCGTGCTGGAAAGCTAAGCGGCAGGCTTAGAGCTAGTGCCATACATAACGAACCCCGCAGAGCTCCCCAGAAAAGTAAATGCCTCCAAGTCCAAGGTATAGGACTCAGCCTTGTTGAAGCGAACGGACACAATCCATAAACCACTATCAGCCGCGCAACCAGAATAGACACAATACCGATTCCAATCAATGGTAAATACTTGACTAACAACTCAAATTTTACTTGCAGCCCGATAAGCAAAAAAACTAATGAGTTAACCACAAATGCTGCATATTCCCAAAATGAATTTACAGCCAAGCGCGTAGTAGCCGACATGCCAATTCGACTACCATAATTGCCTAAGTATATTCCGGCAGTAACCACTGCAATCACAGGCGATACCTTAAGCTGCTCTGCAACCAGGTATGAGCCATAAGCAAGAATTGTGGTCAGTGTTATCTCCAGAAGGTGATCGTCAAAATAACTGGTTATCTGTGAAGCAGCATAACCCAATACCAGCCCCACCAAAACACCGCCAGCAATGACCATAAGGAAGCTACCTACAGTCGCCGGTACTGAAAATCCTGCTCCCACCACAACAAGCGCTAATACAAGCTTGAACAATACAACTGCTGTACCATCGTTGAATAAACTCTCGCCCTCTAGGAGCATCGTCATTCTTTTATCAATGCCCATTTTTCGAAACAAAGCAATCACAGAAATTGGGTCAGTAGCAGAGATCATTGCTCCAAACAAGAAGGCAGCGCCTAAATTAACGCCGCCCCAAAAGTGCATGATTACCCCTATTGCTAGCATGGATACAACAACACCAACTGAGGCCAATGTGCTGATCGGCAACCAATTACCCCGAAGGGCACCGAGCTCCAGATTCCAGGATGCTTCAAATAAAAGAGCCGGCAAGAAAACAACAAGGATCAGCTCCGGGGTCATCTCGATGGCCGGCAAGACATGGCACACACCTATCACAAGACCCACCATGACCAGCGCAATTGAGTAGGGTAGCTTCACCCATTTGACGGCTATGGCCACAGCCGAAGCTACCAACAAAAGGACAACTAAAATGTCAATATGAAAACCTGGTTGCACTTGCTCATCAACCTTTCTGTATCTCAAATTACCAATCAACAATCAACCAACATTTCAGCAATTAATCTCACCCTAAACCTTATACTGTCAAGTGTTAATCGACCTTGCTGGTTATAGCATGAACCCTCATGCTCACCGCTACAATTTGACGCAACCCGGAAAGACCGTGGCTCGTCTAGTTGAGCTGCAGTAAGATCAATGTACCAAACACAAATTATGAA
>JACQVM010000292.1 GCA_016209785.1 Candidatus Melainabacteria bacterium
GACGGGCCAATCTTCTTGGTGGCAGAGCGCTAATGTGCAAAATGCATCCACTAGTATACCCTGAATTCGATACTCACAGCCTAAATCGCCGGCTGTGCTATGGTTCTTTGCCAGCCATATACTTATCTGAGCTTCCGGAAGAACTTCTTCAAGCATATGCTGGAATATATCTTCAAGAAGAAATTCAGGCTGAGGGTATAGCTCGCAACATTGAGAGCTTCTCGCGTTTTTTAGAGGTTGCAGCACTTACCAACGGCCAAGTTGTGAATTTTTCAAAGGTTGGCTCCGATGCTCAGGTTTCGCCACGTACTGTACAAAGTTATTACCAGGTACTTAGCGATACGCTTGTAGGGACCCTTCTTCCCCCTTTTCGATTGCAACAAAGCCGCAAGCTGGTCAGCGCTCCAAAGTTTTACTTTTTTGATGTTGGAGTTGTAAATGCATTGCAGGGACGCTTTCATATAGCTCCTCGAACAGCAGAATATGGAAGGGCATTAGAACATCTTGTTTTTCTTGAGTTACAAGCCTATTTGGACTATCATCGGCTTAAGAGCAAGTTGAGCTATTGGCGAACATACACCAACCTTGAAGTTGATTTCATTGTGGGCAAGTCGTTAGCGCTTGAAGTTAAGGCAACAGAACGTGTACGAGACACTGATCTAACACCACTCAGGGCCCTTGGTGCTGAAATTAAATTCAAGCAACGAATACTCGTAAGCCAAGAGCCGACTGAGCGTGTAACTGCCGATGGTATCAGCGTTGTGCCTGTGGAACGCTTCCTTAGCCAATTATGGGATGGGAGATTTGACATGTGTTAGCCGTGATTTGTCGGGAAACAGTTTCATATGCTCCCAACTTACACGTTATGCCTATCTCGTCGCTTTGGCAGCTTGGTGCAATTCCTGCTTATGACATTTTCTCTCGTCGGTCTGCTAATTCACGCAAGTGAGGCAGATAAGATAGAAGTTTGTGCCACCATTGATTCTTAAGGTGTGAAAAATCTGGCAACAATTTCATTGTCTCGTTTTGGGTAGCCACAAGTGCTTCTAAATAGCCAATGCGGTAACTTGCTGCTTCAAGTTTAGAGGACTGTGCTGCAATTGTTGCTGTTTGCTCTTGCACTACCACCGACAGTGCCTCTAACTGTTGATAAAGGCCATAATCGAGGTGCTGACCATTATTTGGTGACACAGGGCTGGTAAGGACTGGGTTTAAACACTCTTCTTGCTTTGAGTCTAGTTCACAATAAACATGATCCAGTCCAGCAATGCTCAGTCGGATTTCTTGAGCCTGTTGAACAGTCCTTTTCTCGGGAGCAGGTGTCCTTAAGCGTCCACTTAATTCCCTACAACAAGGACAATCAAGGCTCCAGTGTGCGTGTGTCATGACAGACAATTTCCTCTCCAATCACCTAGCCAATTATGAACTGAAGCCAAGAGCCTGTCTATGCTTGGCAAAGTCTTTGGAAAAGCCTGATAGAATTTTGGCTCGTTATCTTAAGGCAGGGAGTAAATGGAGGGGACAGTTAATGGGAGGTACTGAAGGAAACAAGGTGCTTGTTTATCCACCAGAGCTTAAGTATGTAAAGAGCCACGAGTATGTACGTGTAGAACAAGGAAATAAGGCCGTGATTGGCATTACAGCTTTTGCTGCCGACCAACTTGGAGATGTTACATACGTAGAATTGCCACAGGTTGGTGAGATGTTTAAGGCAGAAGACAAGTTTGGGGTAATAGAGTCGGTCAAGTCGGTGTCAGATTTGTTTATGCCTGTCAGTGGAGAAATTGTTGCTGTAAACGAGCGTCTGGCTTCAGAGCCTGAGCTGGTCAACCTTGATTGCTATGGCGAAGGCTGGATGGTGAAGGTAATGTTGTCCAGTCAAGATGAACTAAGCCATTCTTTGTCAGCAGATGCGTACAGTAAGTTTGTTGTTGATTAAGCAGTGTCTTTCTTGGGAGATTTTGCCACGGCTTGATTGTTAGGCCGGGCAGTATGTCCATTTGATGTGCAAACAAGGTTGTCATGGGTAAGTGCATGATCAAAACCAGGGAATATAATGACAAAGATGAATATTTGTTTACAATGGCTATAACTAGACACGGTGATTCTGTTTGCTGTCAATAGAAAGGCAGGTACCTAAATGCAAGGCGATGGTTTATCAAAATTGATTGCCAAAACATGCATTCTTGCAGCCCTTACCATGGTGATATGGTTGGCTGATAATTCTCAGGCTAGTTCCCAACTTAAACGGCTTAGAGAAACATTAATGCCACCGTCAGCAGGACTAGCAACAACCAAAACGCCAATACACTTTCCATAGACCTCTGGGCAGATTAAGGGAAATAACTGTTAGGTTAAAGTTCAGTCCTGTAGGTGGTTATGCGGTCTATAGTGGAATTAGCAAGCAACATTTATGCCATGGAGGGCAAACAATGAGATTGCTATGTTGGGTCTTGTGTATTGGCTTGTCCTTGAGCTTTATTCTGGTTGGTGCACCAGGTGCCTGGGCAGATGTGGCCGATGATCTCTCAGATAAGTTTCAAATCCCAGGTGGGTCGCTGTTTAGACTCCACATTAATTACGAGGGTTTTCCAACTGACTTTGCTGCATCCGACCATCCGAAGCTGCCAGCTAAAGTTGATCCTAAAATTGTTAGTCAGATTCACTTGTTAAGAATGTCTTTGCCTAACTGGCAGGGAACTCACAGTCTTACAC
>JACQVM010000293.1 GCA_016209785.1 Candidatus Melainabacteria bacterium
CAAGAACCCAGGGCTCGAGGCTGGTCGTCAAAGCTTAGCTAAGTCCATCCAGCACGCAACAGCAGACAAGCATAGGTTGGCCACAGAGACACTTTTTAACCAAAACCTAAAGCGTGAAGCCCTCGCTGAAATTAGTCAGGCTGTGATGCTGGAGCCTAGAAACGCTAAATTCCAGTTCTTGCTTGGTGAATGCCTCGAGGCTAACGGCGACTATCAAGGAGCACATCGAGCATATCTTACTTGTGTTCTTATTGATCCTGAAAACAACAAAGAAGCTGCAGCACGCATGCGTCAGATGCAGGCAGGTCCACCAATTGTGGTAACTCCACTGGCTGGCAATACTGCCAGTGTAAGACAAACCCTGCTTGGCTCCCAGACAGAACTTAACTTGCCACAGAAAAACATGTACGAAGTTGGACAAGCCAACGAGCTTTCTGTTGCCCTGCCACCCAGTGTGCCCGTTGAGCCTGCAGGTACTGAAGAGCAAAAGGCAACAGCGCCAGACAATAATCTTCTATCCAGAGCAAGACATGCTGAGGCTCAAAAAGATTACGCAAGTGCAATTAGCTTCTTAAGACAGCTCTTGACCTCCGATTTGCAGAGTGCAGAAGTACACCATCGCCTGGCAGTAAATTTGCTGACGACAGGCGAGATAACTGAAGCACTCACCGAATTCCGCATTGCCAGCGCGTTAGAACCAGCCAAGAAAGTCTACACTGACGACTTAGCCAGAGCACTGTCCATCCACAAAAGATCCATTGCAAACAACTCTCAAGCTCTTGATTTACCGGCAACAAATGGACTAGTTGAGGAAGCAAACAGATGACCTTTCATTTCCAGCCCCCAGATCTAGCTGAATTTCCCAGGCGCTCATATCGGCGGTTCCTGGAAGAAACGCTAGGGAACCTGTTTGCTGAAATATCACCTATTGCCAGTGAGTTCAATCCTCGCTTTGAGCTGTCATTTGTTGGCCAAGATGGCAAAGTTCATTGGCGATTTGAAGATTACACTCACGATTCTGGCTACCCAACAACCTCAGAAGGAGCACGCAAGACCAACATGACGCATGCCCGGCGTCTTCTGATGGAAGTATGGTTACGCGATCTCCAGTCAGGTGAGCTACGCAAATCCTGTGCCTACATTGGTGACATGCCCGTCATTACTGACCGGGGCACCTTTGTAATTAACGGCTCAGAGCGTGTCGTCCTTGGTCAGCTTGTGCGAGCACCAGGGATTTACTTTCAAGCAGAAAACCAACTTTCATACAAAGCTCTTATGCTAGCTGAACTTGGTGCACCAATAAGTTTTGAGCTTGCTCTAGAGCCTATTGGCAGTAGAACCAGTCGGGCCAAATGCCGCATTAAGTTACCCAAAAGAGGGTGGGTGGCAGCAACAACTGTGCTGGCCGCCATGGGAGTTGATCAGCAAGTAATTGAAAAGAGAATTGTGCCACTGCTCAATAAAAGCCGCATTGAATGGAGGCAAGTCACTCAGTCCGAAGCATTATCTGTCTTAGGTAGAGCATGGAAACCAGATGGAGGCGGTGGCGCTGGTGCTGGTACACAAGCTCTCAAAGAGATAACTGATAAACGTCGCTACAGCCTTGGAACCCTCGGACGCAGACGGGTCAACACCAAACTTAATCTAGATGGTGATTGCCTACAAGTATCACCTGAAGACGTTTTGTCCGCCGTTGACTATCTCTTAGGGCTGCCTTTAGGAGTGGGTTGTGTCGACAACATCGACAGCCTAGAAAACCGCCATCTGCGTGGCGTGGGTGAAATCCTAACAAGGGCAGTACGTCCAGCACTGGCACAAATGGCACGGTCAATTAGAACCCGGCTCGAGCTCCACGAAGAAGATGAAATTGGCAGCCCGACAGACTTTGTGGATTCACGTCCATTTGTTAACGCCATCAACAAGTTCTTTGCCGGCAATCCTTTGGTTCAATATCTAGATCAACAAAACCCGCTCTCGGAGCTCTCTCACCGCCGCCGCATAACAGCCTTTGGACCTGGAGGCATTGATCCTAATGCTGCGCCTACAGAAATGCGCGATGTTCACCCCAGCCAAATTGGCCGTGTTTGTCTGGTGGAGTCACCGGAAGGAAAAAACTGTGGGATGGTGGCATACCTAGCAACATACTGCCGCATCGACGATGACGGTTTTATGACCGTCCCCTACCGCCGTGTGGTCATGGGAACCGTAACAGATGAAATCCACTATATTGGTCCTGCCGATGATAAACGTTACACCTTAGCCCCTCCAGACACCAAGGTGGACAACGGCCAACTTGTAGGTCCACTAGTGACCTCTCGACGAGGCGAGACATTTCTTGCCGTTGCCCCCCACGAAGTAGACATGATTGGTATTGCACCACAAGGATTTATCTCTGTGGGCTCTGGACTCATTCCTTTCCTTGAGCATGACGATGCTAACCGTGCACTAATGGGTGGTGGCATGATGCGCCAAACACTGCCGCTTATCCACCCTGAAAAGCCACGTGTAGGAACAGGAATTGAAAAGGTGGTGGCTCGCTCTTCAGGACACGCAGTCATGTCCCGCCGTGCCGGCACAGTCACACGGGTTACTGGCAATGAGATAGTAGTGAAACAGGCTAGCGGTGAGCTGCGCACATATGTCTTGATTCGTTATGACCGAACCAACCAAAACACAGTCCTCGATCAGCGCCCGATTGTCAAAGTTGGCGATCGCGTAGAAGCAGGTCAAATCATTGCCGATGGTCCTGCTATTGATCATGGCGAACTGTCGCTCGGCCGAAATCTCCTAGTGGCATTCATTCCTTGGCTAGGCTACAATTTTGAAGACGCAATAGTAGTGCGGCAAGGACTGGTTAAAGATCAAAAGCTCACCCACATTGAGATTGAAAAACACTCAATCGGCGTTCACCAGACTTTACGTGGCCCAGAAATCCTCACACCAGAGCTGCCCAACGTAGCTAGCAAAGATTTAGAACACCTTGATGAGCGTGGCATTGCCAAGATTGGCAGCTACGTTAACCCTGGCGACATTCTTGTAGCCAAGTTGTCTCCCAAGGAACAGCGAGCGTTGTCCGCGGAAGAAGAGCTTTTGCAAGCTATCTTTGGCAAGGTAGCAGAAGAAATGGCCGATACCAGTTTACGGGTGCCTCATGGATCCGGCGGGCGTGTCATTGACATTCGTATCTTCACCCCCGAGACTACACCTGAGTTAAAAGCTGGCATGATCTGCGAAATTGAGGTCTTGATTGCCCGGTTGTGCCCTGTGGAAGTTGGTGACAAGCTTGCCGGTCGTCATGGCAACAAAGGTATTGTTTCCATCATTGTTCCTGATGAAGACATGCCATATCTGCCTGATGGCACACCAGTAGATCTTTGCCTTAATCCGTTGGGCGTCCCTAGCCGCATGAACGTGGGACAAGTATTTGACACACAGTTAGGCCTTTATTCGTCAATCTTGAACCGCTACTACCGCATCCACCAATTTGACGAGTCCATCTTGCCTGATGCATCCTACAACCTGGTCAAGGAAACCTTGGCTGAAGTACGCAGGACACCAGGATATGAGTGGCTAGGTCAAGATGGAAAGGTCACACTCTTTGATGGACGCACTGGCGAACAGTTTGATCGTCCAGTATTAGTTGGGCGACAGTACATGCTTAAACTTAATCAGCTTGTGCTCCACAAAATCAATGCCCGTTCAGGACTCGGTGGGCCATATGCTGCTGTCACTCAGCAACCTGTTGGTGGCAAAGCTAATCATGGTGGCCAACGCATGGGCGAAATGGAAGTATGGGCAATCCAGGCTTATGGAGCTGCAAACACATTAAACGAAATGATGACCATCAAATCAGATGACATTCAAGGCCGCCACCAATCCTATACAGACATTGTCCAAGGCAAGAATATTTCCCCACCCGGTCGCACTGCAGCTTTTGATGGTCTTTGCTGTGAGATTAGAGGACTGGGGCTGGAGGTTACGCTCGGCAAGCTCGTTGACTCCTTTGAGCCAGTTGCAGATAAGACATGCAGCCACTCTAGCAAGAGTCTGGAAGAAGAATATGAAGTCTCTTCTGTCAACAAGCTAGAGAAAGATGGCGTAAAAATGTTGGAAATCCCTGCTGGCGATTATGTACCGGTACACTCTCCTGCCATCACTCCCATTATTACCTCGATATCAACAGGCAACAACGGCAAAGGACACCAAGTCGAGATCCTAAACGAACCACTTGTCGACGACGTTGACAGTGAGACAAGTGATGATCTGGTGGAGGCCTTCATTGATCGCGAAACCAACGACATTCTTTCACTGCCGCAAAACATCCTCAACACATCCCTTGCTGACAACAGTGCTGCTAATTGTGATGAAAAGGAAATGACAGACTTTCCCTCACTGTCCGAGCTCTCATCCTTAGCCAATGAGCTGCTTCAATTAGGCACTACCAGGACAACAGCACGTGAGGACAACCATGACACCACTCAATTACAAGTGGTCATTAACCAAGAGGACCAAGACAACTAAGCACTAGGCGATCAAATAACAAAGACAATGAGCACCAAAAACACAACGAAATTAATTGCCCTCATATGGCTAATGCTATTAGCGGTGACAACAATCTTGCCACCAATAGCCAGTGCACAATTTGTCGAGGCCCTGCAATCAACAAACACACCTTCACCACCTCCTCCTGGTGATGGCCCCATTCCTCTGCCTGTTGAGTCAGGTGATGGTGGCCAGCCACTCCGACCTCCCTCTGGACAAGCCGATGACACCAACGGCAGCATGTTTCCTGCAGGCACTGGGTACGACAGAACAATTGTACGCATATATCGGCACACAGGAGGGGCCCAAGGCAAAGATCGTGGCAATCGTATTGTCCAAACCCTGAGGCCTGATCAGCTCTCTCAAGACCAAATCAACAAGATAAACACCATACTTGGCATCAATATGCTCTCTGGTGAACAAAGCATAGACATATCAGCAACTGACAGTCAAATTGAGCAGGTTCAGGCAGCATTGGCATCTTATCCACAGTATCAAATGATCAAGGCTCACAAAAGAATTAATCAAGACACACCAGGGACTGGTTATCCAAAAACTGGCCGGGACAGTCTCTTTAAGTTTAAAGTTCCACCGCCTGGGCAACAGAACTCAACTAAATACAACTCGCTGCCAACAGTTAAGAGTTTCTCGCGATATTTGGTCATTCTAGGAGTTGTCTCAGCCACCATCTGGATGGCCTTGGCAGCAACCTCAGTGGTCATGGGTCACCCTTATGGTGGCGCACGTGTGGTAAGCGCTGTAGCAGGATTAATGCTTTTGCTCATGGCCTACACGATTTGGAAAATTGTCCAGATGAACACGATCAATAGCTACGCATCTATACATGGTCAACCTGACGTGTACAACACAGACACGCCTGCCGGCAATCAAGGTCGACCTCAACAAGCACAGGTTTCAGATGCTTACATACAACCATCTACAGTGCCCCTACCTCCAGAAAGTGTAAGACCAGGACCAGAGCGCTTTGGGGTACCGCTTGAACCGTTGGGTAATACAGGTAACAACTAAAAGCCTAGTTAACATGGGCAAACAACACAAGTTCAGTTGCAAGGAAATGGACAATGGATAGGACAAGATGGATCACGCAAAGCATCGCAATAACCCTAGGGGCACTTTGGCTTAGTGTGTCCCCAGGCTATGCTTCCCCCACTCACGGTGACTATTTTGCTCGTGTTACCCAACCCAGCCCAGCAACCAAGCCAGGTAGATATAGAGCCTCATCAACAGCAACTACCCAAGAATCAGCATATGACACACCTGTCCAATGGTTTGAATCCTTCGATGAGTGCATTGCTAAGTACAAACCCAGTGCTGCCGACAAGGTCATCCTTAGCCGACCCTTTAATCAAGAGGCCGAGCGCGTTGAACAATGGATTGAGGTTGCCACCAAGGTTGCACAAGCTTACCGCACTCTGGCAAAGATCGTCAAAGCAATGCCAGTCCCTAATACTTTTCAGGGAGTAAAAGAGTACAGGGATCTTACGACAGAATGGTACAACGATGCGGCTGAAGTTTATGAGGATTTGATACGTCCACGCCTCCCGTCGCAAACAATGGAAGAGCTGGAAGATGCCCTCAATCACATCAAACAACGCTCCGAGAGCCTATCTCAAACCAATAAGAACTTGAAAGCAATGGACTTAGGTCTAAGAAAGACCTACAAGGTTCATCTGGCACTCCACGAAGATGCTCTTCAAGAATACATCAGACGCAAATGAAACACTTGTATGACTTCACCCCCATCCCCTACACTGACGAGGACACACCCCATGGCTATCCAACTGAACGAACGAGATCATCTCATCTTCAAACTTATTGAAGAGCATCAAGTGCTATTGGAAAAGCACATATCCTGGTTTATTGCGAGCGATCAAAAACCTGTCCTAATCCGTGATCGCCTGCGAAAATTGTTTTATCTGGATTACTTGCTCTGCCAACGCCACAAGGAAACGTTGCCATGGTGGACTACCCCGACCAAACCATTAGTTTACACCTTGTCACCCATGACACGCTCTCTTGTTGGTGCTGACGAAATTGATCTTGACTTAAACAACGGCGCTATGCAGCGTCACCTGTTAGAGGTGGCCAACCTACGTATGCTCCTGCTAGTGGATGAAAGGGATGGTCTCATTAGCAACTTTAGGTGGACAACCTGCACCGGGGAAATGGGTAGCTCTGAGCTTGTAGATGCTAAAGTGTCATTTGTTCGCAATGGTGTGGTCTTGCAAGTTGGAATCATGAATCATCCTTCTATACAAGATGATGGTGTCATCAACAAAATTAAGTCATCTCTGGCCAAGCCCGACATTGAAATGGTATGGGTGATCTCTCGAGATGATAGCCACCAACAAGAGCTGCAAAAAGGCATCCGTGCTATGACAGGCTCAGAATCTCCGCTTAATGGATGCCTAGCCTTTGCTACCCATCAAGAACTATATAAATCTGGCATGGTTAGGACAGTTTGGCAAAACCTGCAAGCTAAGCCAGCGTGTATCTTCATAGAAAGCATCGAAGAAGCCAAGTCCTGTAGCTTCGCAATCAGACCACAGATCGCCTCGGCATAAACCGCTAATCACACTTCCATTATCGTAAATCAGACCACTTAACGGATGGGTATCAATGCCACCTCACAAGATAGTGTTCGGTGCCTTGTGAATCTGCAAGGAAATCACACATGAGCATTCTTAGAAACGGCTTATTAACAGGATTAGTTCTTCAGCTTGCCATAGGTCCTGTCTTCTTTTTTATTATCGACTTGGCATTACAAAGAACAATACTTGACGGACTAGTTGGCTCTATAGCAGTCACGGTAGTTGACTATTTCTATATCACACTAGCAATTCTAGGTATTGGGACCCTATTAGAGAACAAGAAAATCAAGAATGCCTTTGGCATTATAAGCTCGATCATACTGAGTATATTTGGAATAACCATCATTAAGGAGATTATGATTAGGGGTATCTCAACCGCTATAGATACTAGCTCGACAAGTCTACTTTCGAGTTTTGCTTCGGTTTTCTTGCTTACCATTTCTAGCCCTATGACTATTGTTTTTTTTACTAGTTTGTTTACAGCAAAAGCCGTTGAATACAACTATACAAAGAAAGAACTGCTTATCTTCGGTTTTGGAACCGGGTTAGCAACTCTTGTATTTATGTGTACATCGGTAATCTTGTTTTCACTGATTAAGGGAACTGTTCCGGTGTTACTAATTCAAGTATTGAATTTGATCGTCGGGTGCCTGCTTGTGGGGTATGGTGGACTAAGACTCATAAAAGTCTTCATACCTGCAAGATGTTAAGCACCGTTACTTCAGCCTATGTTTACCCACCAGACTCGCAGCCCGCTAGTTTCACCTTACGTTCTAGATCACTGGCTACTGAAAGTTGGCGGACAGACTTGCCTTCATAGGAGCCACCTACCGGGGGTTCAAATTGAAAGGAATAAATGCCGGCCGGTACTGTAATCTGACAAACCCCATTTTCACTTGTAACAACAACCCCTGTTGCTGCACCACCAATCTGTCCCTG
>JACQVM010000302.1 GCA_016209785.1 Candidatus Melainabacteria bacterium
CAGTAATATTGTTTGACATGTCATTAGATCATCTTGCTGCTATGTTAGACTTATACTAACTTAGTGGTCATTATTGATATCATTATCGCCACTATGTTAGAATAATACTAACATAGTGGTATTATCATGACCATTGTCAATACTTTCCAACTTCGCAAAGCCATTGCCCAGGAAGAATTTGATTATCTCCTTCTCGCTGGTGCGCTATCTCAATATATAGCAGTGCGACAAAAGATTAATGAGCTGCTTAAGGCTGGTGTCATTCTTAGGGTAAAGAAAGGGCTGTATGTTTTTGGTCCAGAATACAGCCAGGCACCCGTGGTTAAGGAGGTTCTCGCCAACCTGATCTACGGACCGTCGTGTATTTCGCTGGAATACGCGCTGGCTTATCACGGGCTGATCCCTGAACGAGTGGAAACACTCACGAGTGTTACCCCAAAGAGAGACAAGGAATTTCAGACGCCGCTGGGACAGTTTAGCTATCGATACCTGGCCGCCGACAAATACCCGCATGGGATTGAGCAAGTGTGGGTTGACCGCAACCATCCTGTCTTTATGGCTTCACCAGAAAAGGCGCTTTGTGACTATGTTGTACTCAACAGGGTAAGTGGTATCATCGGCAGCAAGAGCGCCAGAGAGTTTCTTGAGTCCGATCTGCGCATCGACCGAGAGAATTGGAAGCAATTTAGTCCGGACGCCTTGCGGAAGTTGAACCAGTGTTATCGGAACAAGAGCATCGAGCACATCCTGGAGACCTTATGAATGCTGCAATCTTATCGATGCTGGGCCGTTATCAGTGCATCACGGTACAAGATTATGAGAATGTGCTCAAGGAGATCATGCAAGAGATTGCGCTATTGGGACTCTGGCGATCCAAGTTCTTTGAGCATGCTGCCTTCTATGGTGGCACCGCGCTACGGATACTATACGGACTCGACCGCTTCTCGGAAGACCTCGATTTCTCGCTCTTGAAACCGCAAAAGGATTTTACTTTAGCTCCGTATCTCAATGCGGTAAAGGCAGAGCTCAATGGGATGGGATTCGACGTTGCCATCGAAGAAAAGAACAAGGGTGTCAAGACAGCTATCGAATCAGCTTTTATCAAGGCTGGAACCAAGGAACACCTAATAAAGATCGCGGTATCTGGTGGATTGTCTGATCGAATCCAGAAGAACAAACTAATGACCGTGAAGTTTGAAGTTGACACGGATCCGCCCGGAGGATTCCAGACAGAGGTGAAGACGCTCCTGCAGCCCATTCCTTTTTCGGTGCATACATACAAACTGCCAGATCTCTTTGCTGGTAAGCTCCATGCGCTCCTTCATCGGGCATGGAAGAGTAGAGTCAAGGGGAGAGATTATTATGATTTTGTGTGGTATTTGGTGCGTGAGATTCCAGTGCGTTTAAGCCATTTGGAGCAACGACTTCGTCAATCTGGCTTGTGGACCAGCGAGCAGCAGATGCAACTACCGGACTTGCTCGAACTACTGGAAAAGAAATTTGCAGAGCTGGACATTACTGCAGTAAAGAAGAGCGTATCACCGTTTCTCCGAGATCCGGCAGTGGTTGATTTGTGGTCGAGGGAGTTCTTCCTGTCGATACTGTCCCGACTGAAGGTAGCGTAGCAAAAATCAACCTCTCAATAATTCCAGTGGCTGCCCGATTAGTTGGAAGCCAGGAAACACACTCTGCATGGCTGCTTTTGAGACTTGCATATGCTCTGATATGACAGACACTAGCACCGACCTAAAATCTGTGGTTACTGGTAAATCTCTGCCTTCAAATAAATTAGAAGGCTGAAGTCCTGCCCACCTCCCATGTATTTGACTGCCGTTGATTTTGCCACCTAAAAGCATAATTACATTGCCATGTCCATGGTCGGTGCCAGTGTTGCCATTTTCGCTGACTGTTCTGCCGAACTCTGACAAGACCACAATTACTGTGTTGTTGTAGGCTTGGCCAAGGGCCGTGACCATTTCCTTAAGCCCTTTGCCTAGCACTGCTAGTTTGTTGGCTAGTTGGCCTTGTGAGCTGCCCTGATTAACATGTGTATCCCACCCGCCAATAGCAATGAAGCCCATTTGTATGGCAGGGTCTTTGGACATAAGCTGCCCTAACTGTGTGCCAAAGCTGCGAAAACCAGCAGCATCGGGCGCTCCTGCATTTGCGGCTATCATTTCGCTTTCAAACTCCTTTTTAAGAGTAGTACGTGCACTCAAGCCTTCGTTAAATGCTTTGGCCAGTGCATCCTTGCGTGAACTGTACATCTGTTGAAAGTAATATGATACTGTTTGGTTGTCTATGGCATTCAAGCGCCGTCTGCCCTTCTGAGAGTGTGGGGCATAGCTGGCAATAGAGGCGGGACCTTGCATGATGCGGGGGGCTGTGGCACCAATATTGATGGCACGAATGGGAGAATGGGTGTTGGGCAACTGTGACAGGAGTCTGTTCATCCAGCCAGTTGAGGTGATCTTGATGCCAGGTGTGCCACTTTCCATGTAGTCCTGAGCATCAAAATGTGATCGAGTAGGATCAGGTGACCCGGCAGCGTGAACGAAAGCAAGTGTACCGTTTGCCCAGTACTCGTGCATTGGTTTGAGTGATGGATGTAGGCCAAAATAGCCATTAAGGTCAAGCGCACCAAGCTCTTGTCCTGGCCGTTGGATGGCAATAGAGGTGCGTGAGGCATAATATCGAGCGTCGCCATAGGGGATGACTACACTAAGACCGTCTACAGCTCCACGCAAGAAAACTACTACAAGTTTGTTGGTTGCCTCTTGTCCTGTGGATGTTCGCAAAGCCCAGGCTGTGACAGTTGGGCAAAGGTATGAGCAAGCAAATACTCCAGCAGTCTTTAGGAAATCACGTCGTTTCATGTTCATGCTCCTAATACATCATGAACTCAGGACTACCCAGCAACAAGCTTGCTCTTAACTCAACTGGTGCAGCAGATACGGCACTGGTAGTTGTGCTAGATAGGTCTGTGTCTAAGGTTGATGCAATGTTGGTGTAATTCATGGTGTCAGTCTGTATGCCTGGCATGCGGCCAATGCCTATGGCAGTAGCAAAACTAAGGCGATTTAACAAGGCATTAGAATCCAGCCATGCTTCTTGCGTGTTTTTGTAACCATCCGGGGTGAGACACTGGTACAAGGGCATGCCTTGTTGTTTAAGGAATGCTATCAGCGGCATTGGATTGGTAACAGTTGAATTGGAAGCTCTGAGGCAGGATAAGAGATAACGATAAGGGGATTTAAACTTAGTGCTTGTGTATTGTGGGCTCCAAAATTCGGTGCTGTAAAAAAGCTCACGCAGAACTAACCTAATGTCCCCGCCGGCAGAGAGAAACCTTTGAGATAGCCTTTTAACAAGGCTCTCTGGCGGCTTGTCGGAGACAAAAAATTGGGCAAGTTTGTAGGAAATATGGTGAGCAGTGGAGCTGTGAGTAGCAAGAATATCAAGAGCTTGTTCAATCTCTTCAGCTCCTTGTCCTTTAATTTTGTGCCCAAGTAAGACCTTGTCAGAATAGTCGTGACGACGAGGGTCAAAAAAACTACCAAACTTGTTGTCCAGATTATTGTTAGTAATTGGTTCAGCCCGGAGTGGCTGCAAACCTAGCCCGGTGAGGATGCGAGCTAGCGCAATGACGTCTTGCTGAGTGTATGGACCATCAACGCCAAGTGTGTGTAACTCCATAAGCTCACGAGCATAGTTTTCGTTGAGGCCCTTAAAGCGTTTGTTGCGCCTAGTGGATTGGTAGTCCCCTGGTGCTGAGTTTTGCCAGTTATCCAAGTAAAAGAGCATGGCTGCATGGTGTGTTGTGGCGCCCAGAAGATCTCGAAACTTTCCTAGTGCATGTGGGCGAATGGCTGTTTCCTCATAAGAGCCTATCAGGATGTGATCCATCCCTTTGTCCCAAGTAATGTTGAAGTGATTGAACCAGAACTCACTCATGAGCTCTTCTAATTGCTTGGGACTCCAAAGCGCCCGTTGTAAGCGCACCTCAGCAACATCGTGATACATGGCTTTGTATGTTTCTCTCATTATCCTTTGAAAGTCTTTTTTGGAGTCATCGGTAGTAGGGTTTTTCCGTGCTAACGTCATCAATGCTGGCTTTCCATATTGCTTAAACAGTTGAGTTGGTGTCAGAGTTAGTGCTGGTTTGCTAGCAGCTAGCTTTTCAAGCGAGCTGGGCATTGCCAGTGTTTCTCCATGGAGTTGCTTTTCTATGAAATTACCCAAACCCATTTGAGCAACTGCCTCAATTTCTCCTGGGCGGACGCCATAGGTAAGGCGATTGAGGAGATGCCGGGCACGCTCCAATTGAGGCTTCGCTGTTGCATGGGTTGATTGGGTATCGGCTTTTGCTAGCCCAACGGAGCTCAAGAGTAACTGGAAAGCCAGAATAGCTACTATAAGGACAGACAATGAATATCTCATGACTTTGTCTTAACATCGTGAGGGTTAGTATTAACTTAAACGACGGCAGAAGTAAAAAGTTCAAAGCGAGACGCTTGTAAATTTACAAATATGGATATACGTGTGTCAGCCAGACAATTATCAGGTGTGCTAATAGGTTGTATTGTCCATGGTGGACAGTTGCCTCTTTATTTTTGGTAAGGCCTCAGTTGCTGCATGCTCTCCAGCAGCTATAGCTCTCTTTAAACTGTCCGTATCTTTGGCAAGCAGCAAAATGCCAGTAACGTCTGGTTTGATGACAATATCGTTGTTTGTCGTATGGTATTGGTCCATGGTGCTCACAACAATAGTAGAGACACGGCTGGCCAGTCCTGTCAGCGATTTTAAGGTATGTGGCTCGACGTTGCGTAAATCCTCATCAACATCAATCACGATAACGACCTCAGCTCCGGAGTCGCGTGCCCAGGCAGCAGGTAAATTGGACTGGATGCCGCCATCGGCATAGGTAGCCTTGCCTACAATGACTGGCCGATACAGTGGAGGCCAAGAACAGCTTGCCTGGACGGCTTGCCCTAGGTTGCCGGTGGAGATCTGCTCAGATTGTCCATTGATGAGATTGGTGGCAATTGCTGCAAACCGCACAGGCAGATTCTCTATCTTGCATAAGCTGGGGCTAACAGCTCTATTGACCAAGCTTGCTATTTTCTTACCGCTAAATATGCCTGGATAAGGATGATTGTGCCAGGCAAAGACAGCAGAATTGAGCACATTGAGAAAGACCTTAAGCCAAATTGGAATGGGCATGAATGCTCGGCTAATTGTTCCATCGAGCATCCATTTCTCAATTGTTTCCAGTGGTACGCCGGCGCAATACCAAGCACCAATC
>JACQVM010000294.1 GCA_016209785.1 Candidatus Melainabacteria bacterium
AACCTAGCTAGATTGCTCCTTATGGAGGCTGTTAAACATGACTAAGCAGATCAACGCTCAGTCCATGGTGGTCAAATCTTCCAAAAAGCAACGAGCACCCGAAATAGGGCATGCTCAAGATCGCCTTTATACTGACCGACGATTTACTCAAAAGTTGTTGCTTGAGAGAGGAACATCGTTATGCACGCGATGTGGCGCTATTTCTGTGGAAAAGCATTGGTACATTGACGAAGACAAGCTTAAGGTTTTGAAGAAAGACCCCAACGTTCGCCAAGTCCTGTGTCCAGGGTGTGAACGAGTGGAGAGGCACATTTATGACGGGGAGGTCATTTTAGAAAGTGATTTGCTACTGACCAACAAAGATGCAGCCATGGGGCTTATAAAACATACCGAAGGCAAAGCCTGGCATGATAATCCCTTATCACGCATTGCCAGCCTGACAGAGAATGGCAAGCGCATCGAAATCCTCACCACGACACGTTGGCTAGCTCACCGTATTGGAAAGCAGTTTTACAAGTCGTTTAAGGGGGCTCTAGAAATAAAGCCATCTCATCGTGAAAAGTTTGTACGTGTCTATTGGTCTCGCTGATCTAGAGCAGAAACATTTTGAGCATACATGGGCGACTTAGCTAGATGCGTGGACAGCCATGTATCAATGATTTGCAATACATCAGGACGTACATACGGTGTCTCCAGCAGTAGATGACCACGCTTTTTAAGCCACTCTACGGTTTTGTCCTGACAATTCAACGTAGCAGCCAACCAGCTTACTCCAGAAGCTTTAAACAATTTGTCTGCCGTGCCTTGAAGAATTAACACTGGAGTCGTGGCTGGCACACTAGACACCAGTTGAAGGCTTTCCTTAATAGCAATACGTCCTTGCACCAGTTCATATACACTTAAGCTTTTGCGTATATTAGGGTCTGCTCTATAAGCCTTTATCACGCGCTTATCATCTGACAAGCGTCGCCCAATGTAGAGCGTAACATTGTGCTTTTTCTTAGGCTTCATAAATGTCTCAATGAGGTGCACTGCCATTACAGGTTGAATATAAATCCGCCTCCATACCCCAGGGCCAGAAAGAATGAGTCCATCCACCAAATCTGGACGCTCGCTCGCTACACGCATGGCCTGGTTGGCACCTAGGCTTTCTCCTAAGCAAAATAGCGGCACTCCTGGATATGCTGTGCGTAAGTGTGTAAGCAAACCCACTACATCACTACGGCTTGTTGAATAACTAACCTTAATTTGAGGGAGTTTCAGCCATTCACCGTTGTACCATCTGCCAAAACCTCTTATATCAGGTGCCAAAACTAAAAAGCCTTGTGAAGCTAAATGCCTGCCCACCACATCAAAGGTTCCCCCATGAAGGGTCATGCCATGGATTGCCACAACCACGCCACGCAGCGGCACCTCATCATCCCACCACTGGCATACAGGAACCTGGAGTGCTTGTGCTAGCTCACCACAATCTGTCCGCTTTACAGTTGCCCAGACACAGGTAGCATTGCTAAGAGCAAGCACACAAAGGACTACTTTGGTAATCAAGACCAGTTTAAATCGTAAGCAATTGAATAATTTCATTGGCCACATTATTTATACCCATGACCAGCATACAACACCAAAAATGTTCTTCTACTTCTGTCCTAATGACTTGAGGTTAAGGGTTTACAGTCCACTTAATGCAATCACCTGAGGGCCAAAACCTTAAGCTGCGCTTCAATGCTTTCCATCTGCTTTTCTAAATCTGTAAGCTGCAACTGCAATGTTTCTACCTTTTCCTTAGGAGCTTTAGCCTGAAAGTCTTTGTTTTCAAGGACCTGCCTAACCTTTTCTAGATCTTTAGCCAGTACCTCTTGTCTTAGCATAAGCTTGTCTTTGCTCTTATCCACATCAATAAGAGTAGCTAAGGGAACATACACAGTTGCGCAAGAAATCATCTCTTTAGCCACCATTGCTGGCACCATGCCATGATGCAAAATAGAAATTGGATTGACACGAGCCAAGCGCTTTATATATTCCTGACCCTCAAAGAGACATTTGAGCTCAGCAGTATCTGAGCAATGAATAATAACCTCAGCATAAGATGAAGCTGGTACATTATATGTATGTCGAATATTTCGTATAGCACGAATGATTCGGATTAACAGTCCCATTTCCTTCTCGGCATCCTCATCAAGCAAGCTCTCATCTTGTCTCGGATAGGGAGCAAACATAATAGAATCTAGCTCAGCAAAAAGAGGAGATTTTGGTGTTCGTTGCCACAACTCCTCTGTAAGAAAGGGCATGATAGGGTGCAATGCCCTCAATAAGCCTTCAAACACTACCTGGAGCACACAATCAGTCTGGCTGGTCCTGTCAGAAATACTGTCTTCAGCCAGTTGAATCTTTACAATCTCCAGATACCAATCGCAGAATGCATCCCACGTAAACTCATAAAACGCCTTGCTAACATCATCAAAATTGTAATTCCTGAGACCTTCATGGACATCTCTAAGCAGTATATTGAAGCGATGAAGAATCCAACGATCTGGCAGTGTGAGCTTATCCGGCTCAATAGCATGTGGTGTAAATCCTTCCAGTGAGCTAAGGACAAAACGTCCTGCATTCCATAATTTGTTAGCAAACCGTTTGTACTCTTCTAACCTGTCCTCACGAAATCTAACATCTTGATCTCCTCTTACACCAACCGAGGCAAACCAGAATCGGTTAGCATCTGCACCGTACTTATCAATCATATCGAGTGGATCAATCGCATTACCTTTTGATTTGGACATGCGTTTGCCATCGGACGTTTGAATGACTGGATGTACAACAACATTTTTAAAGGGGATTGTGCCTAGAAACTTCAGACTGGCAAAAATCATACGTGCTACCCAGAGATTAATAATCTCCCGCGCTGTAGATAAAACAGTTGTAGGGTAAAAGGTTCTTAGCTCCTGAGTATCATCAGGCCAACCAAGCGTAGCAAAAGGCCAAAGTGCTGAACTAAACCAAGTATCAAGAACATCAGGATCTTGTTCAATGTTTAGTGAACCGCACTTGGCACATGCCTCAGGAGTCTGCTCAAAAGCTTCCTGGCTAATACAGTCTTTGCATGTCCACACAGGAATGCGATGTCCCCACCATAACTGACGACTTATGTTCCAATCACGAATATTGCGCATCCAGGCAAGATAGGTCTGAGCATAGCGATCTGGTACAAAAACAATCCTCTCATCTTCAACCATCTTAATAGCACTCTGTGCTAGCTCCTGCATCTTCAAGTACCACTGATCTGATAAAAGAGGTTCTATAACGGTGTGACACCTCTCGCAAAATCCAAGCCCATGAGTATAGTCTTGAATCTCGCTCAAAAGCCCTTGAGAGGTAAGCTCTTCTACAATTTCCTTGCGGGACGCAAAGCGCTCTTTGCCTTGAAACTGATGAGGAACATATTCATTTGTCATTAGCTTGCCATATTGATCCAGCACCACAGGGGCTGACAAGCCATGCCTTTGCCCAACCTCCCAGTCATTAGCATCATGAGCAGGAGTAATTTTAAGTACGCCCGTGCCAAACAATTTGTCTACATAATTATCTGCAACAACCACAATTTCACGTCGACTTAATGGCACATAGACTGACTTTCCTACATATGACGTGTAGCGATCATCAGCAGGATGCACTGCTAACGCGACATCGCCAAACATTGACTCTGGTCTAGTGGTAGCAACAGTAAGTGAGCCAGTTCCATCTGTAAGCTCGTAATTAATTAAGTACAGGTGACCTTTTGTCTCCTCGTGCTCAACCTCCAAATCAGACAGGCTAGTAAGACAGCGTGGGCACCAATTGGTAACACGATGTCCCCTGTAGATTAGCCCTTCACGATAAAGTGTCACAAAGGCACGCATAATGGCACGCACATAGCCTGGATCCATGGTAAAAGCAATGCGATCCCAGTTGAAACTAACACCGAGACGCTTGTACTGACTAAAAATCTGATCCCCATACTCGTTGCGCCACTGCCAGACTCTCTCCAGAAAACCAAGGCGTCCTAATGCATGACGTGTCTTGCCTTCCTTCTTAAGCTGCCGCTCCACAACCATTTGCGTAGAAATGCCTGCATGATCAGTTCCTGGTTGCCAGAGCACGTTGTATCCTTGCATGCGCTTCCAGCGAATAAGCACATCTTGAATAGTACCGTTCAAGGCATGCCCCATATGCAGGTTTCCGGTAATGTTAGGTGGAGGCAAAGCAATGGAAAAACTAGGTTTGGCTGGGTCTATATCAAGGTCAAACACCTGTCGGTCAAACCAATACTTTGTCCACTTTGCTTCAACTTCGCGAGCGTTATATGGAGCCTTTGTTTGGATTGTATTCATCTACCTACCTAAGGAGTACTGTGCCAACAAACCCAGAGCAACTTGCTTGGACTTCGTCCATTGGAAAAATATTGGGCTCAAGTTGGTGATTATATCGGCTCAAGTACCACTCGGCAACCAGGAGCCTCGCCATGTCTAGTACTGTATCGCAGGTTATGACAACCAAGTCCGCAGCGAGCTCCCGGTGGAGGTCTAGCCCTGACTGATGCTAGAATCTCCTGGCCAGAGGCAACTATATCCCTTGATTACCCACTGCAAGCCTCAAGGGCACAGGGAACCGAGAATGATATCTAGCAACGACTTCAGACCTGGCGTGACAATTGAGTATAACGGCTCTGTTTGGCAAATTGTAGAAGCAATGCATGTAAAGCCTGGCAAAGGGTCGGCTTTCGTGCGTACCAAGATTAAGAATGTAGAGACCGGCAACGTCATGGAAACTACTTTCCGTGCTGGTGAGAAGGTGCCTTCTGCTGTAGTAGAAAAGTCAGAAATGCAATTCCTCTACAAAACGTCTGACAAGTACGCCATGATGGATGCTGTCAGTTACGAACAGATTGAGCTAGATGCCCAACAAATTGGCTCCAC
>JACQVM010000311.1 GCA_016209785.1 Candidatus Melainabacteria bacterium
ACCAAAGATACGTCCTAGAAACTCTTTAATGTCTTCGGAATTATGCAGCCAGAGGACCATCTTGGGCTTAAGGTCTACTACCTTTTTGCCACCTTGGGACCTTACTGGAATTGTGCTTGAGTTAATGTCTAAAATAAGCTGTGCAAGCCCAGAGTCTCCTAGCATCTTGCTTGCAATTGACTCAAGCGTGTCGCCAAGCTGAACAACATATCGTCTGCGTCCCTCTGTCTTCTTCTTATTCCTTTCTTCTTCCTCTTGCTTCTCCTTCTCTGCATCGTCTTGTTCTTTTTCTTTACGGGCAGCTAAAGCAACAAGCTCAGCCTCCATCAGCCGTCTCTTCTCATCTTCCTCCTTGAGCTTCTCTTCTTCACCCTCAAATGATTGGTCGCCAGCGTCCGCCTGGCTCACTAATTCTTCTTGTGTTTTCTGGCTGACGGCAACATCAATTTGCTGAGCAGCCACTGCAGCCGCGTCAGCTAGAGGTGCTGCTGTTGTAGTCACCTTGTCGCCTTGATCTTTAATAGGCAAATCTGTCTTAGTACCGACCTCAGTCTTAGCGCCTGCACCAAGAACATCTGCCACTTTAAGATCAACATTAACACGCTGTGAGGTCTCAATGTTAAACAACTTACTAATGGCATCTGACTGACTAGTAGCTGCTGTAGCTAATTTTTCCAACTGTGCCCGTAACAGAATTTCTTGTGCTGCAGTTAACTTAACTCCAAAAGTCCCAGCCTCTTCCTTTCCATGCTGACCTTTCTCCAGCGTCTTACCCAGAATATCCTTTATGGTTATCCCACCTTTTTCTGCTGGAAGTCCTTTCTCCAGTGTCAGTCCCATCTCTTTGTTGAGCTCTTTCAAGAACTTCCCAAGCTCTTGCAATATGGCTTTGGACCTTTCTTCGAGTGGCAGCCGACCAAATGTTTCTTTATGCTCCTTGAAAAACTTCAGCAACGCGACAGTAATTGGATCTCTCGGTAAGCCTTCGCCACCTTTGTCAGTTTTACTCTGATCAAGTGGCATTTTGTCTTTGCCAGGCTTACCCCCTTCAAACAGCTCACGAATTTTTGCAATGATTGTAGGGTCGCCTGCCTTACCTTCTTTGTCAGTCTGGGTAAGAAGTTTTCTCAACCCCTCAAGACGCACTGGATCAAGAAGCTTAAGTTTGTCTATCAACTGCCGCTGCAGTGGATCTAACTTATCCATATTTAGATCTTTATTCTTCAAACCATCCAACAAGCCAAGCAAGGACTTAAGAAACTTTGGATCTCCAAAGGGCAAATCACCCTTGCCACCACCTTTAATACCCTTGTCACCACCCGCGGTGCCTTCTGCGCCTTGCTCACCCTTATCACCAGGCAAACGTATTTTACCTGGCAATCCAATGCCAGGAGGCAAAATAACCGGAGGCTCACCACCCCTGCCACCACGGACATCTTTTGGAGCACCGCCTTCTTCCTTGCCGTGCCGATCTCGCGGGCCTTCAGCTACCTCTCCTATTTTGCTTTGAGGCTCTGAAGGCCTTTCTGGTCGCGGTGGCTCTGACAGCTTGTCTGCTGGAGTTGAGCGACCTTGCTCCTTACCCTGCTGGTACTCTTGATTAAACTTTTGTGCGTAGCTGTCGTCTTGTCTTTTAGCCTCCCTGAATTCTTGTCTTAATCCCTCCAGCCTTGTCCTTGCCTCTGGATCTGCACCACCTGATTCTTTGTACTTTCTCTCAGCTTCCTGAACGTCCCTTGCTAATACTTCTGGAGCACGGATTTTTGGTCCGCCCTCACCACCATCCTGTTGTCTCCCCTGCCCTTTGCCTGGACCACCTCCTCCATCACTTCCACCGTCTCCCCCAGTACCAGCACCCTTTTGTGGCCCAACTCCTTTGCCCTGCCCACCACCATCACCAACTGGCAGCACCGCAGGCACTGGCGGCAGCTTTGACTCTGGACCTCTACCTTCAACACCACCACCAGCCGGGCCCTTTCCTTCCGTACCTCTCGCCTCTGGCCCAGGTGGCTGGGAAACCTTTGGCTCTCGTGGAACCACCGGCTGAAAATCTCTCCCAGCATATTGCGTAGCCGATGTCCTAAATGAGCCCTCCGGCTGAGGATTTCCATATCCATCTAATGGCGTTAACTTCCCAGTAAACACTGACTTGTTGCCTTGGCTCCCAAATCCAACGTCATTTAACTGAAAGCGTTGAAAACCATCTTGTCCAGGCACCTTAAACTCAATTTTGCCGGTATTAGGATTTGGCTCAATCACGCCAGACACTGGCTTGCCGCCTATTTCAAAAGTAGCTGGCTGCGGCCGCGGTGGATCTTCGTTCAGCGCACGTACTGTAAAAGCCTCCCCACCGGCATTCATCCCTTCTTTGCGCGTTATGAACGGATTTTGCCCCTCAAATGGATTTCCCTCCGGACCTCGATCACCACCACGTTGCGTCTCTATGTCAGGCGGGCGCTCTGGGCCCCTGGTACCTTGACCGCCACCTGTCCCCTTGTGACCACCCTGATCGCCACTTGTCAGGTCATTAGCATCCGGACTATCGTCTCTAGGACGATTTGCTACCTCTTTTTTTATTGCTGCAAGCTGCCCGTCGCCGGCATTACCA
>JACQVM010000315.1 GCA_016209785.1 Candidatus Melainabacteria bacterium
GTTGTTGATTCTGTTGTTGTTTGTGTGCTAGTAAGCAACTGCCTGTATACGAACACCATGGCAAGCCAGGTAATTAGACCAGCAGGTAGAAGTCCAACAACTAAACAAAGTAACCCAAGCAGGTCAATTAGGGTCACTAATATGTTAAAGCCTAAGATGTTCCATTTTGCCCCGCGAGTAATCTCTGAGCTTTTGCGCAGTGCATCCATTGGTGTTAGCCCTTTGTCAACTACTAAGTACTCTGCAAATTGAAACTGGATGGCCCAAACAATTCCAGGAACAATAAGTAGCAAACAACCTGCCAACATTATCCCGCGATACAAAACAACTGTAGCAATATAGTGCAGAAACAAAGATGAGACTGAAAAAAACTCGCCTATCTTGGGCTTCTGTTGGTCACAATAAATCAGGGCAATTCTGGTTAGTCCCATAGCTGCAATGACACTAACAATGCAATTGACGGAAGGGTTTATTATCTTGCCCTGCCAACCCTCGTTTATTCCCAGTGCTGATAAACAAAATGATGTAAGCAGTGTTGGTACCAGCATTATAAGTAGTGCTAATAATAGAAAACCTATAAGGGGGAAGAAATTGCCTCTCATAGTGTCCCAACCAAAGCGCAGTGCATCGTCTATAGAAAACTTTTGGCTAGACATATCTTTTCTCCAGGTCTAGAGCATCAAGACTAAAGTGTGTACTTTGTAGTTAGGCTTACCTGAAGCAGTGCTTGAAATTACTCTCCTCTCTTGTTTTAAAGGCCACAGCAACATGAAGCTTCTCTAGGTGTTGCTCAATGGTCTTGCCGCCTTGCTTGACTTTGTGGGTAGCAAAAAACTCCACTACCTGTCTTTCAAGGTCAGCTTTGACTAAGCTGGTCACCCCTTCACACATGCGCGGTATAGTGTTTTCTGGGAATAAGGAAATCATGGTATCCCAGTTTTTCTGGAAAAAGTTCCAAGCAAGCTCTCGGCCAAAGACGTTATTGAGTACAGATTGCACCAAATAAGGTGCATTTTGAGTACGCACCTGTCCGTTGATGGTAGAGTCCAATGTCCTTTTCAACAGATTCTCTTGCCGGAAGGCAGCCAGCGAAAACAGATAACGTTGTTCGTCTTGAGGAGTTTGTGCTGTTTTAAATTCGTCGAAGAACCCGGCATAGGTGACTTCATCTCCTGTGTGAGCTAGAATGCTGACCAGCGCTGGCACAACATTGGGATCAACGGTCTGCTTGTCAAACTTGTATTTCTTGTAGAACTCTAAAGCTTGCCTTTGCATATCAGCATCATTGCCCAGCGTTCCCAATGCTCCAATGAGCATGCCACGCAGTTGTTTGCTGAGCTCATCTTCACCAACTCCTGGAGCCCAGCCCAAGCGGTTAACTTGGCTTTGAAGCAGCTTTGCGACAAATTGCTCAAAGAAGGGACGTTGAGCGGGCTCTATAATTTTGTTGAGATAATTGAGTGAACCAATAACAATTGCCCAAACATTCTTGTCTGTTTCATTGGCAAACTGCTGGACAAGCTTGGTGTACTCTGACAGGGGCAGTAAACCAGCCATGGCTGCTGCCCATGTATCACTTAACAAGTTAAACCTTTCAATAGCTGTTAGATTTTCCCACAACCTGGCTGTAAGCTGCCCTAAGAGTTCTGTGCTATAACGCACACGATAAAAGCCATGGCCGCCATCATTTACTACAATCCAATCTAGCTTGGAGTCAAAGTCGACAGTGGTCTCACGCTTGGTTAAGAGCAATTTCTTGGTGACAATGCCCTTGGTTGTCTTGGCACGAAGCATGATGGGTATGTGAAAGATTTGCTCAGACGATTTACCTTCACTAAGATAGAAAAATCTTTGTTGAGATAAGGTTATGGCTTGCCCAGATGGGCTTAATTCAACTGAGACAAGAGGGTAGCCTCCTTGAAAAATCCAGGAATCCATTAGTTGTCTAACAGGCTGTTTGGAAGATGCTTCAATGGCATCCCAGAGATCTGTGGTTTCAGCATTGGCATACTGGTGCTTTTTTAAGTACAGACTTATGCCTTGGCGCAGCTGGTCAGATCCTAAGTACTGCTCTAGCATACGTAGCACCGAGGCACCTTTCTCATAAGTAAGAATGTCAAACATGCCTGCTGCTTCATCCGGGTGATGTACAGGAAATTCAATGGATCTGGTGCTTTGAAGACCGTCCACAGCAAAGGCTGCTGCTCGAGAAACTCCAAATGTTTCCCAACGTCTCCACTCAGGCTTCCAAGCGTCAACTGCAAGCATCTCCATGAAGGTGGCAAATGCTTCGTTGAGCCATATGCCATTCCACCACTTCATGGTTACAAGATCACCAAACCACATATGGGCTATCTCATGAGCTACAACATCGGCAATTCGTTCTAGCTCAGCGTGCGATGCTTTACTTTCGTCAACAAGCAAAGCATTTTCGCGAAATGTGATGGCGCCAAGATTTTCCATGGCTCCAGAGGCAAAGTCGGGTAGCGCAATCAAATCCATTTTGTCGCCGGGATAGGGAATCTCATAGTAGTTGGAGAAAAATGACAGTGAAGCGCTGGCTGAGTCCAGTGCAAACTTTGCAAGATGTTTTTTGCCTGGCACACACCAAACCCTTATTGGCGTGCCACTGACGATAATTGGGTCTGTGGCTTCAAACTGACCTACAATAAATGCCACCAAATAGGTAGACATCTTCATGGTTTCAGCAAAGTTAACTTGCTTTTTGTTTGTGCCTGGCAAGGTTTCTTCTGACACTACAGACGCATTCGAGATAGCGGTAAGTTTAGGGTCAATCACTAAGCTTATTTTGAAGACTGCCTTGCAATCAGGCTCGTCCCAACAAGGAAAAGCTCTACGAGCGTCAGTTGCCTCAAACTGTGTGGTGGCAATTACCTGCTGTGTACCACTTGGATCCTGGTATGTGCTGCGATAGAAGCCGTGTAGTCTGTCGTTTAGGATTCCACTAAACTTAATGTGCAGTGCCCAGAGACCAGGCTCTATTGGTTTGCCTAATACAAAGGAAGCACGCTCGTTTGCTGTGTCACATGAAACAGTAGCTAGGATATTGGCACCTTTGTTGTTGGTTATGTGCGCACTGTGAATAGCTAGTTCAGCAGCATTGAGGATAATCTCGCTTGCTGACTCATGCACGGTTATATCAATAGTTTCCTCGCCAGAAAAAGTAAAATTTTGCAGATCTGGTGTCAGCTTGATTTCATACCGGTCTGGTGTAGCCGTTGTTGGCAGCCGGTAGTTGAGTGTTTCTTTTTGAGACAGTGTCATAGTTTCATGTGACATTGCAGTTGCTCCGCTTGTGATCTGTTAAACACACGTAATGTCACAGGGTACCATAATAGAAGCCAAGGTTGGTTAATGGTGTGGCTAACCGTGTTCTCTAAACTTAGGTAGTAAAATTAAGCAACAAAAAGGATAAACAATATGGCAGAAGTTAAGGTGGCAGAAGCCCAAATAGTACGCCAGTTAGCACAACAGTTGCGAGTTGACAGTATTCGTAGCACTACTGCTGCCGGTTCTGGGCATCCTACATCGTCATTATCGGCTGCTGATTTAATGGCTGTTTTAGTTGCCAAATACCTACGATACGACTTTGACAATCCACATCACCCAAACAATGACCACCTAGTTTTTTCCAAAGGGCACGCCTCACCTTTGCTGTATTCCATATATAAGGCGGTTGGTGCCATTGATGACCATGAGTTGATGGGGCTTCGTAAGTTTGACAGTCGTCTTGAAGGACATCCGGTGCCTGTGGTGCTGCCATGGGTAGATGTTGCAACAGGATCTTTAGGGCAAGGCTTGCCTATTGGTGTTGGCATGGCCTTGTGTGGCAAGTACCTAGACAAGCTCCCCTATCGTGTATGGGTTTTGCTTGGTGATAGTGAAATGACAGAAGGATCAGTATGGGAGGCATTTCAAACAGCCTCACATTACAAGCTTGATAACTTAACAGCAGTGCTGGACATGAATCGGCTTGGACAAAGGGGCGAGACAGCGCTAGGGTGGAATGCTAAAGCTTACTCAGAGCGTGCCAGAGCATTTGGCTGGCATGCTATTGAAATTGACGGTCACAATTATGAGCAAATTGACAAGGCTTATAGCGAGGCTATAGGCAACACAGGGGTGCCTACCATTGTTGTTGCTAAAACAGAGAAAGGTCATGGCGTGTCATTGGTAGCTAACAAAGATGGTTGGCATGGCAAGCCCTTGACTGCTGATGAAGCATCTTTGGCCATTAGGGAGTTAGGTGGTGAGCTAAATGTCTTTGTGAAACCAAGCAAGCCGACCAGTATAGAGCTGTCCATGCCACGAGCCTGTGGAAAGTTTGCATGCCCTACCTATGAATCAGCCATTTCTACACGCGAGGCATATGGCGATGGTCTTAAGGCTCTTGGTGCTTGCCGGGATGATGTCATTGTGCTGGATGCTGAGGTGTGCAATTCTACTTTCTCGGAGAAATTTGCCCGGGCTTACCCGGAGCGTTTTTTTGAGATGTACATTGCTGAGCAGCAGATGGTAGCTGCTGCTGTTGGTATAGCATCACGGGGCAAGGTGGTTTTTGCTTCAACCTTTGCTGCCTTTTTGTGTCGAGCCTATGATTTTATCCGCATGGCTGCTGTGTCGCGTGCCAATATTCGACTGTGTGGCTCACATGTGGGTGTGTCAATAGGCCAAGATGGTCCGTCCCAGATGGGGCTGGAGGATTTAGCTATGATGCGTGCTGTCTTTGGCAGCACTGTTGTCTACCCATCTGATGGGGTCTGTGCTGCTCGCTTGGTTGAGACCATGGCTAATTTGCCAGGAATTTCTTATATGCGTACAACCAGAGAGAAGACACCGGTAATCTATAGAACGGATGAAAGCTTTCCTCTCGGGGGAAGCAAGGTTCTTTATCGCTCAAGTAATGACAAGGCAACCTTGGTTGCTGCTGGCATTACCCTGCATGAGTGTTTAAAAGCCTACGAGCAGTTAAAGGCTGGTGGTATTTTTGTACGTGTGGTTGATGCCTATTCTGTCAAACCAATAGATGTATCAACACTTGCTTGTGCTGCCCGAGAAACTGGTACCATCATTGTGGTTGAAGATCATTGGCCTGAAGGTGGACTAGGAGATGCTGTTCTGGAGGCGTTTACGCGTGATTCTATGACGCTTCCTCGAGTCATAAAACTTGCTGTTAGATCTATGCCAGGTTCAGGCACACCACAAGAATTGCTTGATGCAGCCGGCATAGGGGCTAAGAATATTGTTGAGACAGTAAGAAGTCTGTAAATAGGCGTTGGTACATTGGCAAGACTACCACAGACGCGCAGGTGCTCCTTTGCAGGGCTAAGTTGTCAAACCAACCGACATATTCGGTTTGAAATGGGATATCAGTGGCAATATATAAACAGTGGCTATAGGACTGACCAGTCCAACCACATTCTTATGATGTCGACATTTCTTGATTTTTAAGGAGGTGTCTTGTGTCTAGCCTCAATTCCAGCAATATGCATGACAAAGATAGTATTCTCCCTGAACTTAAGTCCAGATACCGACGTTTACAATTGACCATGATGGCTTGTTTGGTAATGTTTGTAGGGATTGCTACCTTGTCGCCAATAAGCAGCAGCAATCTGCGCGAATTACTGATTGTATCTAACGTTTTGCTTGTATTGGTGCTCAGCATCTCTCAGGCATTCTGCTGTCAGTACCGGCGATTAAGCTGGGTTGTTGAGAATGTGGCCCCAGTTGAGTCTACGGTTGTCTTCAAGGGAGGACTATCAGGTTACACGGTAGTATTTGGTTCTAGCATTATGCTTGGCAAGGGAAAGGCACATACTACGATGAAGCTTACAGTACCTGACAAGAGACAGAAATCACTGTTTACTGGACTGCCTCAACCAGTCAAGGTTTACTTTGACCCTGACCGGGGCATACCGGTAGCTGTGAACACAACTGAAGGCTTGCTATTTAGTGAAAGATTGTCAATGCCATTGGAGACTTCAATTTACTTGCCATGGAATGGTGGCAGGTGCCTTAATTGGTCAATGCTGTTGAGCTTGTTGTGCCTTGTATTGAGTGGCATTATGTTATGGCTTTCTGGAGCCTGAGTGTTGATCAGGTTGAGGAATTGATTTGTAGCTTTAAGCAATTGCCAGTGAGTCGCTTCCAAAGGTTTTTACTTCAACGTGGCTGACAAGCTCTTCCCCGAGAGCATTCAGCACGCGCTGTGCGCGCTCGATAGTGATCCCGTGATATTCATTTCTTTCATCTCGCGAGACCTGCGACTCATCTACATTGAGGCGTCTGGCTAGCTCGGCTTGCGTAAGTCCATTTGCTATTCTGAGTGCAATCAAAAGATTGCCTATTCCAGTAAGATTCTTGAGTGTTCCGAAATCACGCCGTCTTACTCGCTCGTACCACTCAAGTTCTTCTTTTAGTTGTTCATGGAATGAGTAGGCAGGCTCCATTGCACGCTCAATCTGCTCTGCGGTCAACCCAGCTTGCTCTAGTACCGCGTGTTGGTGAGCAATATGCTCCAGATCTTTCTTGAGCCGGTTTAGACACTCCTGATATTCAGCCTCGGTTCTAATCATTGGTGCTCTCCACTTTTTGCCAACAAGATGATTCCCTTTTGTTTGTGCTCTCGGCGAGAAAGCCGAAAGGCTGATGGAAACTGCAACTCTTGACCAAACTGGTCTCTAATGCCGCTGCTCTGTCCATGGTGTGGGTAAAGCTCAACCCTGTATCGGTGCCACATGGGCAACTGCTTCTTTGGGGAGTCCGGATGTACCATCCGGCTTTTGGGGTCCCAGGTCCAGACCTTGTACGTATCGAGGCTGTTCAGCTCTTGCTGTAAGTTGCCCGAGGCAAGATGAGACAACTTGCACTCAAAGTAGCCGTCAATGTCGTTTGGATGCGTCTTGTCCTCCACGAAGGAGCCGTCGATATAGATTCTTTCGATTCCAACAGCCCAAAGCTGGGTGACCAGTATCTCCAGGTTTAGTGTTAGCCACATACGCCAGTCCTGGTCCCAGTTCTCCAGACTGCCCGTAACGGGTCTTACGAGAATTGATTCCCTGAGCTGCTCAAGGGTCAGCACATAGTCGCCGGGAGGCAATAAACCGTCCTGATCAAAAAGGGGCAGGCTTGTTTGATGACTCATATATCAATATTGACAAAAACGTCAACCTCCGTCAAGTCGTCGTTTCTTCCAGTCGGCAAATAGAAGAGGAGCAGCATTGGTCTGGGACAGATCTATAGATGAATCAACACTTGCTTGTGCAGCTCCTGTAGAAAAAAAGGAGACAGCTTAGAAACCGACTGGTCGTCGTTCTGGTGCAGGATTAACGTGTTACTGCTGGGATTTTCTTAAGTCGAGCCTCGATAAGGCTTAGTTCTGCTGTGCGCTTAGCAGCTTTTAGTAGCTTGGCATAGTGTTGTAAGGTTGTGCCAGTTTCTAAATGATATGGACCGAGAAGCTTTTCTTGAATAGCCAGTGCCTCTTTGTACAGTAATTCTGCTTGTGCATACTTTCTTTCCTTGAGATAAATGTTTGCTAGATCCCTGAGGTGAACAGCAGTGTTTGCTGAGTCAGGTCCTAATGTTTCTGATTCAATGGCTATTGCCCAAGGCATTATTGCGCTTGTCCCAGTGCCTGATGACTGAACTAATGCCAGGGCACGTTTATAAAGTGGCTCTGCCTCTGCGTTACGGCCTCTTGCGCGGTAAAGGTCTGCTAGATTGTTTAAGGCTACAACAAGTGCTGGTGTCCCATAACCCCCAGCTTTTTCGGAAATAACAATGGCTCTCCAATAGAGAGGCTCAGCTTCTGAGCATTTGCCTTGAGCACGTAAGAGGTCAGCTAGGTTATTGAGGTGTGTGGCTATCCCTAGCTGTTTGAGCATGAGAGTTTCTACGGACTGTGCCTGAGCCGATGATGCTGGCTCGGCAAATGAACTTTGAGTAAGGGTTTGAGTGGTGGCAACAGCCCTTTTGTACAAAGGCTCTGCTTCTAAATACTTGCCCTGAGCCCGATAAATATCGGCTAGGTTATTGAGGCTCTGTACTACTTTCGGGTTGTCTGGTCCTAAGGCTGTCTGTGAGATAGCAAGTGCCCGGCGGTAAAGTGCTTCTGCTTCAGCAAAATTACCCTGGGCCCTATAGAGGTCTGCCAGATTGTTCAAATCAATGGCTATGTCTTGGTGCCACGCACCTAATATTTTTTCATCAATTTTCAAGGCTTGTTGATAGGTTGCAAGATCGCGCTTATTAGAGGCAAGCGATTTTTCCCTTATCTGTACTGCCCTTTGATAGAGTAAGTTTGCTTGACGTTGGTTATCTTGTGCTGCGTAGAGATCAGCTAGGTTGTTCAAAGTAATGGCTAAAGCTGGATGCTCTGGACCAAGTGATTTCTCGTCAGCTGCTAAGGCAGCCTTATAGAGCTTTTCAGCTTCAGACAGCTTGCCTTGTGAACGTTTAAGATCCGCCAAGTTGTTGAGGCTAGTTGCCTTGTCCGGAGATGCTTGGGTAAGCAATTCTTCATTGGATTTGCTGAGTGCGCCTGGATCTTGTGTGGATGTGGCAGGAACTTTCAAGGTTAAGGCCAGTGCTTGCTCATAGAAATGCTCTGCTTCATCTGCTTTCCCCTGGTCTGTAGATAGGTCTCCCAGGTTGTTGAGTGTGATGATCATTGCGTGATGTCCTGAGTCCAGGCTCTTTTCAGCGTTTACTAGTGCCTGTCTGTATAGTGCTTCCGCTTCTGCATAGCGGTCCTGGGCTCTATACAAGTCAGCCAAATTGTTTAAGCTCACGGTTAAGTTGTGCATGTTGTTTGGGTCGGAGGCGATCTCTGGCATTGATGGAATGCGATAGAAAGCCAGGTCAGGATGCCCGGGACCCAACACTGCCTCAGCGATAGCTAACCCATCTTTGTATAGAGGCTCAGCTTCTGCAAATTTGCCTTCAGCACGATAAAGGTTAGCTAAAGTATTGAGTGTCCTTGCGGTTTCAATGCTCTTGCGCCCCAAGGTTTTTTCTCTAATTGTTAGTGCTTGCTGGATAAGCGGTTTAGCTTCACGGAATTTAGCCTGGGCTTGATATAGTGAGCCTAAATTGTAAAGGCTAACTGCCAGGCGAGGGTCATTTTGTCCTAGTTGTTTAGCCTGGTTGATAGCTGCCTGAAGCGATACTTCTGCCTCAGCGTATTTGCCATCATGACGGGCAACCTCACCGGTGCTGTTAAGCTTTTGCCAAAGCAAAGAAGGCTGCAATGGATTAGATGCCATGAATACGACGTGCGCTGAAGCCAAGAGTAAATAAGCAAGCCACATGTTCATTGCTATGAATTTACCTCAAATCAGGCTTGATAATGCTGTTCACAGTTTAGATATTGGCGCTAACCTTGCTTGCGAGGGACCAATAGGTCACCCAAAACTTTACCAACATATCTTGTTAATTGGGTGTGCCAGGGGCTGTTACTGGTTGCCTCGAATGGTCTTGCTTTGCACAGGTAGCAAAGAGGTAACTCATTTGACTTGCTCTAGGTAAAAAGCTTAGGGTTTTGGCCTTCTAGATATCCTGTTTCACTACGGTTGTAATTAACAAACATAAATAAAGCTCTTAAACAAGGCTTGCAGCACCATTTTCATCAGTCCAAGTCACCTGAGCAGCAGGTAATGGTTAGTTTATAGAACCTTTAGCAGGTTTGAGTATGTGAGGCTGGCTGCGTTTTACCTCTGGTGAAATCCATTGGCCAGTGCTTTGGCCAATAGCCTATAAGGAGCTCGTCATGTTCACCTCCATCATGGGAGTGGGCAGCCCTGCCGGTTTGGGCTTGCTCATTATGTTGCTTGCACTTGTCGTTATTGCTTACCGATTCTTGCGTCGCTCGACTGACATTGACCCAATTCACAAGGGTAAGGCGCCAGCCCAATGTTGCAAGTTTGATAGGGCTGAGGTGGTAGCAACACGGTTTATTGTGCCACCTCCGCTAATTCTTCCTGCTCTGGGTCCGGCCGACCCGCGCGTACAAGCTGCCATGAATGCTGTGCAGGTGCCGGCAATCAAGGGAACCCTTGATGGTCTTACTGGTGAGGTAGCGGTTTCAGCCGGTGGACGAAGTGGCCTTATTGCTAGCCGCAATAGCTTTGGCAAGGACATTGACCTTGCGTTGGCTTATTTGGAGGAGTTTTACCGAGGTCTTGGACTGCAGACGGTCAGAGAACCTTACACGGCACGAGGCAAGACGTACTTCAACCTAGTGGCCACACAGCCAGGCAAAGTTAGCCCCGACAGGGTGCTCATTATTGGTGCTCACCTGGACTCGACGGCTGGACGTCCATCAAGTACGGAGAAAGTAGCCCCTGGTGCTGATGATGATGGCTCCGGAACGGTTTCCCTGATGGAGATTGCCAAGGCACTTACAAAGCTGCCTCTGGGGGTGACGGTGCGCTATGTGCACTTCACCGGTGAAGAACAAGGGCTCTGGGGGAGCTACAGCTATTCTGATAAGGTAGCTGAGGCCAAGACAAACCTTGTGGCTATGATCCAGCTTGACATGGTTGGCTGGTGCGCCAAGCCAGGCAATAGGTTGGACATTCATGACGGTAAGGACCGAAATGGTTCGCACGCGCTGGTTGGCTACTTTGTAGCAAATGTGTCTCGCTACGGGCTTGCTCTCAGACCTGTGGACACGCATAACCATGCTGTAGACAACCGCAGCGACCACGCTGGCTTTCACGACCATGGCTACAAGGCGGTGCTCCTGAGCGAAGAGTTCACCGATGATGGGTTTAACCCCAACTATCACTCGGTCTCTGATAAGGCAAACACGCTCAACTTTCCCTATCTCGTTGAGGTCATCAAGCTGACCATTGCCACGGCTGCTGATTTGGCTCAGATTCAGCCTTAAGGTAGTGCGTCCGGCCTTGCACTGGCACAAGGGCAGTCTGCCAGGCTGCCCTTGTGCTTAAGACTTGTTAGTAGCTTCTCCGAGCACCAAGAAATACTTGCAATCCCTCTACCGACCAAAGAGGGAGGTTACCTATGCACGCTGACAAGTATCCCGACCTTGAGTCGGTTAAGCGTCATGTTAGTCCGGACGATTTTCGGATTCGATTGTTGGATCGAGGTAGTTGGGCTCTTGTCATTGCGCCACATGGGGGTTACATAGAGCCAGGAACATCAGCTATTGCCAGAGCCATTGCAGGCAGGAGCTATAGTTTATTTGATTTTCAGGGGCTGCGGGAAGACATTGCTCCAGACATGCACGTAACAGCTACACGGTTTAGAGACCCAGGGCTGTCTTGTCTTCTTGGTTTTGCTGATGTTGCAGTGTCTGTGCATGGGATGGGTACTGCCGGGCACACAACCATTTGGCTTGGAGGGCTTAACATATCGCTTAAGCAGTTGGTGAGGTTTAACCTAGAGAAGGCAGGGTTTGTCGTAAACCCAGATAGCCCTCGTTATCGTGGTGAGAGCAGGTACAACATAGTGAACATGGCCCGTTGTTGTGGTGTGCAGCTTGAGTTTTCTGATGAGCTTTTAAATCAGGCCTTTAGAAAACATCGCTTTACACCAGGTGGCAGGTGCCCTGCTAAAACTGAGGTCTTTGATAGGCTAGTGGCTGCTGTTCGTCAAGGGCTTAGAGAGTACCGGCTGCTAGCTCGAGCTATGCGTGTTGGTGTGTCGGATAAGTAAGTAGGAAGCCGTGAATTATCAAGAAGCGATTGCATTTATTGAGACATATCCTAACTGGGAGCGGCAAGTTGGTCCGCTGGACTCCCGCTGGATGAGCCTTAAGACAATGCAATCGCTTCTGTCCCGTCTTGGCAATCCACATCTTGGTACAAAGACAATCCATGTTACTGGCTCCAAGGGCAAAGGAAGCACTGCTTCTATGATTGCCTCAATTCTAACAGCCTCTGGAGTGAAGACAGCATTGTTTACCAGTCCTAGTCTCTATTCGTGCACTGAACAGATTGCACTTGATGGCAAAGCAGTTAGCCGTGATGAGTTTGCGCGCGGTGTGGAGGCTGTAAGAAGGGCAGTAATGGATGAGCATACAGAACAGCACCCAGTAAGTGTGTTTGGCATCTTAGCTGCAACTTTTTTTTACTTAGCAAAAACCTACTACGCGCAGTGGCAGGTTGTTGAAGTAGGACTTGGTGGTGCTAGCGATGCTACTAATGTGTTTCAGGAGAAGGAAGCGGCTGTTATTACCCCAGTTAGTCTTGAGCATACGGCAATCTTAGGTAGGACTCCTGCAGCTATAGCCGAACAAAAGTCGGGCATTATCACAACCGGATGTACAGCTATTCTTGCTCCACAGCGGACTTGCGATGTCAAGGAAGTTGTTGCTGCTCGTTGCAAACAGCTTGGTGTCAAAGTTATTGATGTTGACGGTCTATATAAAACCCGACTTATAAGACACAATGACAAAGCTCAAAGTGTGCTTGTGACCGGGCCATTTGGCAGACACTTAGTTGAGCTTGGCATGTTAGGTGAACATCAGCTTAGCAATGCAGCAACAGCGGTGGCTACAGTTGAAACGCTACAAGAGCAAGGTGAGCTAAGCGCCAGGTTAGACGTAGCCCCTGGGCTTGCTAATGTACGGTTGCCTGGGCGCCTTGAAGTAATTTGCCAAAGGCCCACGATTGTGTTGGATGGAGCTCACAATGGTGAATCAAGTGCAGCAGTTTGTGCTGCAGTAAAAAAGTATTTCTCTTTCAAGCGATGTGTAGTTGTGCTTGGCTTTAACACCGATAAAGATAGTAAAGCTATCTGTGAGAATTTAGCGCAGATTGCTGAGGTGATTGTGACGACTCGATCTAAAAATCCACGTGCTAAAGAGCCATCTGCAATAATGTGCGAGCCGGCTTTGTCGAGGACAACAACAATAGCCACAGACTCTGTCGCTTATGCCGTTGAGATAGCCTTAACCCGGATTGACCAGGATGATTTGCTGCTGGTGACCGGTTCTTTAGCTGTTGTCGCGGAGGCGCGTGAGTTTTTGACGCATAATCAGTTAGGAGTATTTGGTGACGCTTGTTGCCTTAGTGGTGGTGTTGTTGACTCTCATGAAGAAGCTACCAATACCGTTGTTAGTGCAGCCGGCTAAGCACCATGGTGACAACAGCTCCACAAGCACCGAGCATCATGATGGTAAACCAGACTACCCCTGAAATGGCCATTACAATAAGAGCTTTTCCAGTATCAAGTTCGTGTACTTTCTTGAGTCCAAAGAAGTACAGCGCCCAGCCGTATAAGGCTGCCAGAAAGTTAATAA
>JACQVM010000296.1 GCA_016209785.1 Candidatus Melainabacteria bacterium
CCTTTGAGTATCTCTTTGCCCTCAACTGCTACGCATAAACTCTTTATGGCAAGCAGGGGCTTTTGGACGGTTGGTAGGTTTTCAAATACTTCCATGGATAAATCTTAAAATTGCGAAATCTAAGCCTTGTGCCTTTTATAGATATAATAGTATCAAAATCCCCAAGAACATTCATTCAATTAACGATCTTTTCTTAAAGGGTAAGTAATGATTACGCGAGTCCTCAATGAGTCTCCAGAGCGTACGCATGAAGTTATTTTGCTTCACTTGAAGCGCTGGGGTGAAATGACTGTGGCAGATCTTTGCCAGGCTTTGGATATTACTTCTATGGCGGTGAGGAGGCATCTAGCTAGCCTGGCTAGTGAGAGGTTGGTAGTGTCTCGCATTGTAAAGCAAGCAAGAGGTAGACCTACCTATCGTTATCGTCTTACCAGTGAAGCCGAAAATCTTTTCCCCTCGGGATTTGAGGGCTTAGCACGTGATTTGCTGGACACAGTTTACGAAGTACGTGGTCACAAAGGCGTTATGGAGCTATTGTCACTGCGCAACCAGCGGCTGGTGCGCAACTGGCGACACAGGCTAGAGGCAAAAGGTCTTAGTGAGCGTGTATGTGAAGTTGCAAAAATTTTTTCTGAAAATGGCTACATGACTGAATGGCAAGCTTTGCCTGATGGGAATTTTGTGATTTATCTGAGACATTGTGCCTTGAGGGATTTGGCCCCACGCTATCGTCAATTATGTGTTCTTGAGCCACGTCTGATGGAAAGCCTGTTGGATGTACGAGTGACACGCAAGCAGTACATGCTGAAAGATGATCCAGTTTGTGCCTATCTTGTCCATGCACAAGATTCCTTCAGATGCCCTTAAATTCCCAGTAACGTGGGGTTGTCTTTGGTGGCAGCACTGATAGTTTGACAAAATTAGCTGGACCTCTTGCCGCAATGGGTAGTCCGCCAGTGATGACTATATTGTCTCCGGGGGACACAATGCCCTTATCCAAAAGGGCATCCTCAACGAGCGCTAAAGTAGACTCAGAATCGCTTACCTCAGTCAGCATAAGTGGCTTGGTTCCCCAGTAAAGAGAAAGTTGCCTGTACACATGTGTGTGTTGGGTAAGGGCAATAATGGGTGGTGGTGGGCGCAACTGGGAGATAAGACGAGCAGTGGAACCTGATTTAGTAAAGGCAGCTATTGCTTGGGCAGCCATGTCAATAGCCATTGCGCATGCTGCATGCGCAATGGCATGGGCAGATGTTGGCAGCTCGTGCTGGTGCAATTGGGTGAAATCGACACTTGCCTCAGCCTCGATTGCAATACGATCCATCATTTGGACTGACTCAACAGGAAACTCACCTGCTGCTGTTTCTCCAGAAAGCATTACTGCATCAGTACCGTCGAAAATAGCATTAGCTACATCGGAAGCTTCGGCACGGGTGGGCCTAGGATGAGCAATCATGGACTCCAGCATTTGTGTGGCTGTAATAACTGGTTTGCCTTTAGCGTTGGCTTGTTTGGTGATAAGTTTTTGGACTGGTGGCACTTTTTCAGGTGGCAGCTCAACGCCAAGATCACCTCTGGCAATCATGACACCATCGGACACATCAAGAATTTCGTCAAGGTGCTCCAGCGCTTCTGGCTTTTCTAGTTTGGCAATTACTAACACTGGTGGCCAATGGTCTCCAATTAAATCTCTTAAACTGCGGATGTCGTCTGGATCTCTTACAAAAGATAGAGCGACAAAATCTACTTCATGCTTTAGCCCACAAGCAAGGTCTAGTTTGTCTTTGTCAGTAAGTGCTGGGATGCCTAAGCGAACACCAGGAATGTTAATACCTTTCCGGTTCTTTAACAGCCCTCCACTGACTACCTTACAGCGAACATCTGTCTGCGTAGTCGACTCAACTTGAAGTTCAATAAGGCCGTCATCTAAAAGAATTGTGTCACCAGGCTTTACTTCATTGGGAAGCTGGGGATAGTTGGTCGAGACAATCTTGCTATTGCCTTCGACAGAGTGTGTAGTCAGTGTCAGTTCTTGCCCAGACTCGAGGTGGACTGGCACGTTACCTTCTAAAGTGGAGGTCCTAAGTTTAGGACCAGATAAGTCGAGCAATATACCAACTGAGCGATCTTGCTGACGGCTGATGTCACGAATATCTTCAATGATTCTAGCTATGGTTTCATGATCAGCATGTGAGCAATTAATTCGAGCTACATCAATGCCAGCAGCCACTAAGGCTTCCAGTACGTCGCGACGGTTGCTGGCAGGTCCAATGGTGGCAATAATCTTAGTTCGGCGCATTTAAGAGAACTGAGCGGATCTTTGTTTAGTCTTGGGTGGGAAGAAAACATTTGTAGCAGATTTCTGGGAAGCAATTATCCACATCCTCAATCTCCTTAAGCTTCCTTTCGTCCACGGCTCCGGATAGCACCATGGCCTTTAACTCGTTAAATCTTCCCTGGTGGGTTTTGAAACGCTCAATAGCATACTGTTTGGCTTGTCCAGTGGTTACAAGGAAAGGCCAGTCACTGGATTGGAGCAGCAAGAGCTCACGGGCTGCTTGTCTTAATGCTCTACCAACAAGCCTACCATCAACATCTTGGTAATCTTTTGCTAGATATTCCATGGAATGCTCAGCTTCATGGATGATGGGCCACATCCACTCGGTTTGGCTATTGAGCCAAACCTGCCAATGCCCCCCTGACCCCCAGGATGACTCTGGCAACTCAATAGCCCGCTTGGGTGGACATTGCTCAAGATACTCGCTAGCAGTTTGAACAGTGACAGCAGTATAGGTTCTTAATTTGCGGATTACTTCTTTAATCCAAGTAATTCCTTCAAACCACCAGTGCCCAAAAAGCTCTGTGTCAAAGCTAACCATGATCAGTCCTGGTTGTCCTGTGGATTTCAAGTGGTCAGTCAATAGCTGCTGGATGAGCCCAACATAGTGATCGGAATTTTCCCTTACCCTGACTGAGGCTGCTTCGGGGCTATAAATGTCTTTGGAGCCAAGATCGGTTGATTTGGAAGTGAGGCGCCAGTAATGGAGACCAGAGCGATCATCTTTTTTGTGGAATTCACGGTAGTTACCATCACCAGGATAACCGTACTCAGCAGACCATACCTGATAGCCGGCTTGCTCATGACGCCCCATAACAGCAACAGGATAGTCTTGCAAGTAATAGGCTTCGAACGTATCGAGTCCAGTCTCAGGCCGGGCAGCTACTGGGAGGTAGGCAATACTTCCATAAGGACCAAAGTCACGTCTTAGCTCAACTGTCTGTCCGCCAGCAATGGCAAAGGATTCAGTAAAAAAGTATTTCAACCCGGCCTTGTAAAGCCACTTTTCCACGCCGGCTCTAGTTGAGCTTTTGGGACGATAGGCACACTCTGGCAACCAAGCTCCTTTGGGATGCCGCCCAAAGTGGTGTTTGTAAGCATCTACTGCTGTCTTAAACTGGCATTTAAGCGAGGAATCAGTTGCCAGCAATGGCGAAAAGGCGTGTGTTGCCCCAGAGGTAGTGATTTCAATGGCTCCTAAATCTTGAAATTTTCGATAACCACCTAGGATATTGCCTCCCCAGCGTGTTTGGTGGTCATCGAGAATTTGTTGAAACCAGGAAAGGTAAAATCTAGCCAAATGAAGAAACGTTGGGTTAGGACTATTCCCACGGGGTCCATATCTTAATTCATCATCTTTGGCTGCCTGGATACGTCCTTCGATAAACTGCTTGAAGCCACGGTTTAAGTGTTCGTCGGCCATTTGCTCAGCTAGAATTGGTGTAATACCGACGGTTAGTTTGGCCTTAATACCTTCGTCATATAGTTCTGAAATAGCGTTCAGTAAGGGTATATAGCTTTCGGCCATGCACTCGTAGAAGGACTCTTCCCCAAAAGGCCACATGCCAGCCTTACGGTAGTATGGAAGGTGGCTATGCAGCATGAAGACAAAAGATCCTACACTCAATGGCTTACTCCTAATCTCCCCGGGCTTATGATTAGCATTGGTTGCTGACCAATCCGCTATATTAGGTGTGGCTGCTGTAGCATTACTGCTAATTTAAGTC